>CAISPV010000071.1 GCA_903887485.1 uncultured Desulfobulbaceae bacterium
CCGATGATCCATCTCGGTGATTTGAACTAACAATTTAGAAAAGGACTCGTTCTCCATGGTTCCCTCCTTCTTGTGATATATCAAAAAGATAAGAACCATTGCTTATTTTTCAACACTTAACGGGAACAGAGCCAAAAATAATGCCTTTAAGGTGAAACATGACTCATTTTTCATATCTTTTCTTTACCAAATCAATCAGTTGCCTTGGGGCGGCCCCGTACGGTACGCGAACCGTGATCCCTTACGCTCTGGTAGTTGCGGATTCTGGCTATCTTAATAAATTGACGTACTTCCCCCACCCTGAGCACTATCCAAATCTCAGGAAGCAGGAGCGAGGTAAATTTAAGACATTCACCGGCAAGGCAACTCGCTGGAATGAGATAGAGGACAAAGCGGGTTGTCAGGTCGAACTGGTGCCCAGTTTGAAGGAGATCAAGGCTCGTTATGGCGGCGCAAAAGACATACCAGAACAGGCGATTTACCAGCCCGCGGCCTTCGTAGAAATAGCGGGTGACGGCGAGCAACTGGCAGACGAGCCCAAGCAGCAGGCATGTAGCGGCCGTATCGAGAGTGAGCCGGAAGGCTAGCGGAACGAGATTGCTATTGGTGGCGGTGAAGATGGCTAAGATGGCTTCCGACTGGTTGCTGCTAAGAAACATGCCGCCGACGGGGGTGTGCCGGTAGGTAAACCAGAAGTAATTCACCATGCCGAATACGAGCATGAAGCAAAGTACCGCAGCCAGATACTGGACCAAGAGCTTGACGATATGGAATTTAATGGTACGCAACCTTCGTTTGCAGGCCGATTGCAACGCACAACACCGCTGCCGCCAGTCGGGCATGTAGTATTTGATCCAACCTTGGATGGTCTTATGCTGGTTCATGATAATGTGTGCTCTGGTCACCTGCAATGGGTTTGCGTCTGTGGGGAATCCGCGTGTGCAACGAAACAGATGTTGCGCACCTTATGTCTCGCCCATAAGTGGCTCCCGGAAGGGCTACGCCAGCCTCACCAGCAGCGGCCACTGAACTTGATCCAGAGAACGCTGCTCCCGGCGGTCAGGTTGACCCAATCGTTGGAATATTTTTTTATTATTCAAAAAAATATCCGCTCCGTAAAAATTCTGAGAGAACTCACTATTGCTTCTCCAAGCAAGGTTCAGCTCTTATTGTTAAGCAACTCCATAATTTTTAATTCTTTTATTCCAGTTCCATCCCTATTTATTATCCATACTGTCCAGCCAGGTTCTCTCCTTTCCCTCTTTTCCGCCTGAAAGATAACACGCGAACCATTCAAGGAAATGAAAGGATTATTAAGTTCGTTGGAGAACCGCATTTTTGTGAGCCTCTGAATACCGACTTTATCACGAATGAACAAATCGAATTTAAACAAATCGAATTTATTAGCTCCTCCGACGCCGTCAATATGATTAGTTTTTGAAACAAAAACAACATCGCCATCTCCAGAAACTGACGGATGTGAAGACATGTCTCCATTAATAAAAGCAGGTTTCAATTCATTTGCTTTTCCATCCATTATGAAAATTTCATTTCCTTTATACAGTTTTTCATACTCTCTAAAATCTTTTGGCCCCACACCCGATTTGTTATCTGAGATACTGGCCGAAAAAACAAACTGCTTTCCGTCCGGTAAATAGTAAGGACGTCTAATTGTAAAAAACTTTTGGTTCGTCAGCTTGCGTTCAGTACCGGTTAAGATATCTACCTCGAATATATCCCAATCAGTTGTCATCAAATTTCCATTAGCACGTTCAAGAACAACTCCGGAGCGGCAAAAAATGACCTTTTTGCCGTCTGGCGAGAAGTTAGGCAAATTATTGGTATTAAATTGACCTTTCCGTTCTGGATACGCGCTTTCTGTATGCGTTATTTGTCGCATATTACCAGTTTCATAATCCAAGATATAGATATTGCTGCCCTTTAATCTTTTTCCAGCGACAAAACAAATTTCTTTGCCATTCGGAGAAAACACCGGTTCCAGATAATAATCACTTCCGGATAATTTGAATGTTTTGACAGTTTCTGTGGATATTTCATAGGATGCCAAATCCGAGAAGCTGCTTCCCCTAGACAAAGAAAAAAGGATCCTATTTCCATCTGGAGAAAGTGAGAAATCCTCTGTGTGAATTCTGTTTTGATCTGGCCCAAGAGCCTGTGCATACCCATAAAACCCGAGAATAAGGATGATAATCAAAATCTGCTTTAGGAGGAAAATCTTCATTCAAATTACCTTACTGTTTGGGAATGATATCTAGTGGTGGAGTAAAGGAAGCTTTCGATAACAATGAGAAGGCTCATGCTTTCCTTTCAACAAGTTATTATCCAGTTTCTGTATACACTCCCCGTAAGTGTTATACAGAAAGATGGCGTCATTTCAGGGAACTTGATCTGTCTGGGAAAGTCCGTCGGCCATTTCCCGCATCAGTCTCAGGTTGATCTCCGCCTCGCCGGGGTCAAGGGTGTGGATGGCAAAGCCGGCGTGTATGATGAGATAGTCGCCAACCCGCGGCCAGCGGTCAACGATATCGAGACGGGTCTCCCGGCGGATGCCGTCGGCGTCCACCACGGCGATCTGTTCGGTGAGAAAATCATCGGCGTCACCTCTGATTTCAATGACCTGCATGGGTATTGCCAGACACATACCGTAATCCTCCTATAACTGCCTGCCCCAGAGAGATTCCCCCGTCGTTCACCGGCACTTCCTCACCGGTGAAGACCTGAAAACCGTCCTGTTCCAGGGCCTGGAAAAGACCTTCCATGATAATTCTGTTCTGCAGGCAGCCACCGGAGAGCACAACGGTACGGATTCCGCTGGTGGCTGCAAGCCTGTTGATGGTGATGGCAAAACTTTCGATCAGCCAGCTGTGAAAGTTCATGGCCAGCTGGGGAATTGATTTCCCGGCCTGCAGGTCACGGAGCATTCTTTGGATGAACGAACTGCTGTCGATGATGAAGAGTCCGTTTTCTTCAACTGGTTCCTCCGGCCTTTGTTTGTGCCCATCTGGCCCCTGCCATTGCTGGGCAAGGGCCTCCACTTCCATGGCGGCCTGGCCCTCAAAATCGGAGTCCAAGCGGATGCCAAGCAGGGCGGCTATCGCGTCAAATAACCGCCCGCAACTTGAGGTGAGCGGGCTGTTGAATCCGTTCTGCATCATGGCGAGGATGGCATTCCTTTTTTCTTCGGTGATGCCAAGAAGCGCGGTCGGTAGTTGTGACTCTTCGAACCCTTTTTTGCCAAAGGTGTGATGCAGGGCCGCAATCCCCATGCGCCATGGTTGCTCGGCGGCGGCATCGCCACCCGGTAGGGGCAAGGGTGCCAGGCAGCCGCGTCGGGTAAAATCGGTGCGCGTCACCTCCAGGATCTCGCCACCCCAGATGGTGCCATCAGGGCCAAGGCCTGTGCCGTCAAGGATAATGGCCAGAACCTTATCCTGCAAACCATGTTCGGCCATCACGGCCACGGCATGGGCATGGTGGTGCTGGACCAGGAGCCGCGGTAACCCTAGCTCCCGTTCCAGTTCCTGCCCATGTCGGCTGCTCAGATAATCAGGATGGAGATCGCAGACCACGAGTTGTGGCCGGATCTCCAGAAGCTCCTGGAAATGATAGATGCTTTCTTTGAAAAAAGCCAGTGATTCCAGATTGGCAAGATCGCCAATGTGCTGGCTGATAAAGGCCATATTGTCCCGCACCAGACAGAAGGTGTTCTTCAGGCCGCTGCCGCAGGCAAGCAGAGGCGGCAGGGATTGGGTAAGCGGGATGGGGGTTGGCACATAGCCCCGTGCGCGGCGCAGGACTCTGGGGCGGCCCTGCATTATGCGGATGACCGAGTCGTCAACCTGGGTCACAATCTCGCGATTGTGGAGGAGAAAGAAATCGGCGATATCGCCAAGGCGGGCTACTGCCTCATCATTACCTATGCACAGCGGCTCTCCGTTTCGGTTGCCGCTGGTCATGACCAGGGCCTTCGGGCAGCCGGGAGTGGCGAACAGCAGGTGGTGCAACGGGGTGTAGGGCAGCATGATCCCGATCTCTCCCATGCCCGGCGCCAGATTGGCGGCAAGAGAAGCCGTCTCTTTTTTGGGAAGAAGAACAATGGGATGGGCCGGGCTGGTTAGGGTCTGGCTGGCCATAGAAGAAAGCTGACAGATCAAGCCTGCGGCCTCAAGATCGGCCACCATGATGGCCAGGGGTTTGCTCTTGCGTTGTTTTCGCTTGCGGAGAAGTGCCACTGCCGATTCGGATCCGGCATCAACCACCAGATGAAAACCGCCCATCCCGCGAATGGCGACAATACGGCCATCCCTGAGTGCCTTGACGGTCTCGGTTATTATGTCATGGCAGGGAAGCTCTTCACCTGTGGCTGCGTGCCAGCTGATCTGCGGTCCGCATTGTGGACAGGCATTGGGCTGGGCATGAAAACGCCGGTTGTCGGGATCATCATATTCGGCCTGACAGCTCTTGCACATGGGGAAGGAGTGCATCGAGGTATAGGGGCGATCATAGGGGATGGAGCTGACAATGGTAAAACGAGGGCCGCAGTTGGTGCAGTTGATAAAGGGGTAGCGATAACGTCGGTCTGCCGGGTTCAGGAGCTCCTTCCGGCAATCGTCACAGAGGGCGATGTCAGCCGGGATCATGGTCTGGGTGGCGCAACCATTCCGGCTTTCAAGAATAGTGAATGTCTGTCTGTCTGTTGTCGGGAGCCATTTTTTGCTGATAGAGGAGATGCGGGCCAGAGGCGGGGCCTCCTGACTCAGCGCCTTCAGAAAATTATCAAGATCGGCGGCCAAGCCCTCAGCCTGAATCACTACCCCCTGGCCGGTGTTGGCAATGGTTCCGCCGATCTTGAAGTCTCTGGCCAGACGATAAACAAAAGGGCGGAACCCTACTCCCTGAACGGTGCCTTGAACGGTGAGCTCCACCCCTTTTCTTTCCTGTGGAAGAGAATGCGGCTCTGTCCCGAGGCAGGACAAAGCTGTCATTTAATACTGCGTGGCCTGAATTTGTTGCCGGTAAAGATGGAGGAAGTGATTCCGTCCGGATGCTTCAGGTCATTCCATATCACCAGATAGATATGGATAAAGGCAAAAATGATGAAATACCACATCAGGAGATGATGTTCAAAACGGGCATGTTGTTGCGTGCCAAAGAGGGTGACTCCCCATTTTTGCCAGAAGACACTCTCCGGCAGACGCAGGTAAAAACCGCTGGCCATCTGGAACAGGGCAACGATGATGGTCAGGACATAGATTATGCCGGCCATGACGTTGTGGCCCAGTCGCTCTTCATCATGACAGTCGTGCAGGTAGCTGTAAGAACAGAGGGTGGTGGACATGTTTCTGATATTGCGCGGGGTGACGGGCAGCAGATCCAGGATGCGTTCGTGGCGATTGCCGAAGAGCAGGAGGAACAGTCTGGCCAGGATAGCCGCGGTAAACAGATAGGCGGCCAGTCCATGGATATTGCGCATGGTCAGCATGGGATAGAGACCGGTGCCTTCCAGGGTGGTCAAGGTCCACGGCGAGTTGATGTAGAATCCGGTGATTGCCAGCGCCACAATGGAGCTGACAAGAGACCAGTGATACAGGCGAAGCAGGATGCTCCAGACGTAGTGTTTTTCATAAATCATGATTGCCTCCTCTCCTGGAATTATAATGCCTTGACCTTGATGGTTTCTTTGCCTTCCGGGTCAAGCATGTGGACGGCGCAGGCAATACAGGGATCAAAGGAGTGGATGGTACGCAAGACCTCCAGTGGTTGTTTGGCGTCGGCAATGGGGTTGCCGACAAGCGATGCCTCGTAGGGGCCGGGCAGTCCTTCCTTATCCCGAGGCCCGGCGTTCCAGGTGGAGGGCACCACGCATTGGTAGTTCTTGATCTTGCCGTCCTGGATCACGATCCAATGGGAAAGGGCGCCGCGCGGTGCTTCGTGAATACCAAAACCTCGTTGCTCGCCTTTAGGGAAGACCGGTTTGTTGAAGATGGTCAGATCGCCCTTGCCGATATTATCCACCAGCAGATCCCAGTGTTTGAGAGACAGGTCGGCGAGCATGGAGGCGCGGACTGCCCTGGCCACATGGCGACCGAGTGTGGAGTGCAGGACTTCAGGGCCAACGGTGACCCCGGCCACGGAACTGACCAGGCTCAGGGCGTTATTCACATTTTTGATGATCTCCTGATGTCCCTGGGCATAGCCGACCAGCATTTGGGCCAACGGGCCGACCTGCATGGGCTTGCCGGCAAAACGCGGGGCCTTGAGCCAGGTGTATTTGCCGTCATCCTGGAACTCGGTGTATTCAGGGACAGTCTCTTCTTCGTAGGGGTGTTTGGTCCAGTCACCTTTGTACCAGGCATGGGAGATGTTTTCGACCACGTTGTCGCGGAAATAGGGGTCGTTGAAACTGCTGATCGGCTTGACCGTGCTCAGGTCGCCGCCCATGATGGTGCCGCCGGGCAGGTCGAACTTGGTGGCCTTGGTGTCGAGCACCATGTCAGGTACGGCCAGGTAGTTGGTGACTCCGGCGCCGTAGGGTAACCAGTCTTTGTACAGGGCGCCGATGGCCGCCACATCAGGGAGATAGACCTGCTGGATGAATCCCCGCACCTCGCCAATCAGTTGTTTGATCCAGTAGAGCCGCTCCATGTTGAGGGCGGAATCACTGTCCGGGTTGAGGGCAGTGGTCACGCCACCCACGGACAGATTCTGGATGTGCGGGTTTTTGCCGGAGATGATGCCAAGGGCCTGGGTCGCCTTGCGTTGATAATCAAGGGCCTCCAGGTAATGGGCCACGGCCATCAGATTGGCCTCCGGCGGCAGTTTCATGGCCGGATGGCCCCAGTAGCCATTGGCAAAGGGGCCAAGCTGACCGCTGTCCACAATCCCCTGCACCTTTTCCTGGACCGCCTTGAAACGTTTGGCGCTGTTGTTGGGCCAGGAGGAGATGCTCCCGGCCAGGGCCGCAGTCTTGACGGGATCAGCCTTGAGTGCCGAGACCACGTCCACCCAGTCGAGGGCGGAGAGGACATAAAAATGAACAATATGATCCTGGAGGGCATGGATCGCCATGACGATATTGCGGATGTACTGGGCGTTTAAGGGGATCTCCAGTTGCAACGCGTTTTCGACGGCCCGGACTGAGGCCAGGGCATGGACGGTGGTGCAGACGCCGCAGATGCGCTGGGTGAAGAGCCAGGCATCGCGAGGGTCACGTCCCTGCAGAATAACTTCAATGCCCCGCCACATCTGGCCTGAAGACCAGGCCTTGGTGACTTTCCCGCCATCAACTTCGGCATCTATGCGTAAGTGACCCTCGATTCTGGTGATGGGGTCAATGGTGATTCGTTCGGTCATGAATTGGTCCCTCCTTTTTTATCATCTTTGCAGTCGCAGCCCTTGATTATCTTTTTACCAATCCCGATGGCGGCATGGACGCCAACGGCTGCGGCGGCAAAACCCAGGATCTTCTTGCCGGCACTGTCAACGTCGGTAATACCGCCGGTTCCAGGGATCTGGACATTGGGCAGTCGTTCATAGAAGGGGGTCATGGTATCCCAGAAATTGGGTTCGGTACAGCCCACGCAGCCGTGACCGGCACTGACCGGCCAGACGTCCACATCATTGAAACGGGCGGAAGGGCAGTTGGAAAAGGTTCCCGGCCCCTTGCAGCCAACCTTGTAGAGGCAGTAGCCGTTCCGGTGGCCAAAATCCCCGAACTGTTCGGCAAAGCGGCCTTCATCAAAGTGGGCCCGGCGTTCGCAATGGTCATGGATCTTGCGGCCATAGGCAAACAGAGGCCGACCCAGGTTGTCGGTTACCGGTAGGCGGTTGAAGGTCAGGTAGTGGAGAACGGTGCCCAAAAAAGAAATGGGATTCGGCGGGCAGCCGGGGATATTGATCACCGGAGTGCCTGAGACCAGATCCTTTACCCCTTTGGCCCCGGTGGGATTGGGGGCTGCGGCCTGAATGCCCCCGTAGGATGCGCAGGAGCCGATGGCAATAATGGCCGCGGCCTTGGGCGCGACCTCGGCCAGGATGTCAACGGCGGTGCGGCCGGCGATTTTGCAGTAGATGCCCTTGTCTTTGGTGGGGATGGCGCCCTCAACCACGCAGAGGAATTTCCCTGCATATTTATCCAGGGTGTCATGGAGGCTCTTTTCCGCCTGGTGACCGGCTGCCGCCATCACCGTTTCATGGTAGTCAAGGGAGATGATCTCCAGGATCAGGCGGCCGATATCGGGATGGGAGGCCCGCAGCAGGCTTTCGGTACAGCCGGTGCATTCCTGAAAGTGCAACCAGATCACCGGCGGCCTTTGGGCGGAGGTGGCCGCCTCCACCAGTTTGGGAATCATGGCCTCAGAGATGCCGAGCGCCGCTGCAATCATGGTACAGCCCTTGAGAAAACCGCGTCGATCGACTTGCAGATCCAGATCTGTACTCTGTGCTGTGTCTATCATATCATCCTCCTTTGATTGAAACGGGAAAAAAGAGTGCAATCAATATTATTGATGGTAACGGCGAATGAGAGGCAAAGTCAAGGAAGTTTGGTGTTTTTTTGCTGTTTGTTGATCACTAATATTGATCAACGTGTTCAGGTGGATTGTTGGGGAATGAGAGCGGGAGGAAGAGGGGGGCAGGAGTGGAGGGGGATGATCAGGACTTGTTGCTGTTTGCTTTGGCAGGGGGCATTTTTTTGAAACCGAAGATGCCGCCGGGGGCATCAGAGGAAAAGGTGGGCCCTGCAATCCCTGGTCGGGAGGGACGTTTGCCGCTGGAGACGGGGCGTGGCCTTTCCACTTGGACGGGGCGGGGCACACCGTCCAGCAGGTTGTCGGGAACGGGCACACCGCCAACGGAATCCAGGTAAAAATGATAAAAGAGCAGACTGTTTTTGAAGTAACTTTTGCGGGTCAGCCATTGTGGCCAGGAGCCTTTTTCCTGATGCTGGAGGAAGATTGGCAGGCTGCCAATGAGGCTGACGATCTCCTGCCGGGTGGCGCGAGGCAGATTCAGTTGGGTGCCGACTTCCAGATCCAGGCTGTCTCGCAGTTGTTTGCTGAGCTGATAGGCGGCAGAGCCTTTCAGCTCCTCTCTGATGAAGTTAAACCGGGTATTGACCCACGGCAGCAGCACGAGGGCGAGGAGAAATTCATTCGGCAGTTTTTGCCCGATCTGCTCCTCCGTCATCTTGGTGGTGACTCGATCAATAACGGTAAACAGCTTAATCAGTTGCTCCTTGCAGGAGGGGCCCGAGTCGCATCCCTGGGCCAGGATTTCTTTGTAGGGGGCCAGGATCGTGCCAAACAGACCTGATTCCGCCGCGAGATGAAACCATTTCAGCAGCGAACCGCTGTGCAGGTCTTTGTAAAGCTCATCCCGCAGACGGGAGGGTGGGCAGAGGGCAAGTTCGTGGTGGTGCCGGCAGATGGCCTGCCAGCTTTGTTCCTCGATGGTGAAGTTGATGCGGGCGGCATGGCGGATGGCCCGCAGCATGCGTACCGGATCACGGCTGATTCGTTTGTCGGGATCGCCTACGATGCGGACGATGGCGTGGTTCAGGTCGTCAATGCCGCCTACGTAATCGAGGATAGTGTTGCCCTCAATTTCGTAGAAGAGGGAGTTGATGGTCAGGTCCCGGCGTTGGGCGTCTTCTTCCACGGTGCCAAAGGTGTTGTTGGGCGCCAGCACGGTCTCCGGGCCCTCCAGGTCATGTTCGTCGAGAGAGCGCAGGGTAGAGACCTCGATGGTCTTGCCATTACGAAAGAAGACCTGAACCAGCCGAAAGCGGCGGCCGATGGTCATGCTGTTGCGGAAGATCTTGCGGATCTGGCCAGGGTGGGCGTTGGTGCTGATATCGAAATCTTTCGGGGTCTTGCCCAGGTAGAGATCCCGAACCCCGCCGCCTACCAGATAACCGGCGAATCCGGCCTCATGCAGTTTGCGCAGCACCAGGAGGGCGTCCGCGTCAATCATCCCTGTGGTGATAGGGTGCTCGCCAGGTAAAAGGATGCGAGGGGGCGCAAGAGAGGGTGTCTCTTCTTTCTGCTTGGATTTTTTCCGTGGGCTGGACATAGGTTATTGTGGAGCTGCCTCAGGCCGCAGGGGCGAAGCCGTGACCTTCTTTATACACGGATTCGGCCTGGGTCACAAATTGCCGAAAGATTTCAGCAACGGGCAGGATCTCTTTCATCTTGTAGGTATTGGCCCCGGAAAAGACCAGTCCTTCCTGGACATTGCCGTTTCTGGCCATCATCAGCCGTTCGCTGATGCAGTAATGATGATCGCATTTTTTCAGGCACTTGTAGTCGCACTTTTTGGTGGAAAGGTCTTCGCCCCTGGCCATGGCCTGAATAAAGGGGGTGTTGATTGCCCGGCCGGGCATGCCGACGGGTGATGAGACGAGGACAATGTCCTCTTTGTTGGCTTTGAGAAAGGTCTGTTTGAAGTTGTCCGATACATCGCACTCCTGGCTGAGGACAAAACGGGAGGCGATCTGGATGCCGTCAGCGCCATATTTGTCCATCATCTCCGCCATTTCATAGCCATTGGTGATGCCGCCGGCGGCAATGAGGGGCACCTTGGTGATTACGTCCCGGATCGGAGGGAAGATCTCGCGCAGGGGGCGGTCGGTGCCCAGATGTCCGCCTGCCTCGCAGGCCTCGACAATAATGGCTGCCGCACCCAGTTTTTCAGCGAGTTTGGCTATACCAGGTGTCGAGACGATCATGATAATGGGGGTGTTGTGCTCGCGGCCAATCTTGAAGATATCACGGGAAAATCCGGCGCCGGTGATGATCATGTCAACCCCGACCTCGATGGAGCTCATCACCAGATTGTAAAAATTTTTCATGGCGTACATGATGTTGACCGCCACAATGCCGTCAGTATTGGCCTTGGCCTTGAGGATATCAGCCTGCAGCTCCTCAGTGGGGATGCCGGAGCCGCCGATCACCCCGATGCCGCCACAATTGGCAACAGGCGCGGCCAGTGCGGCGGTGGAAACACGGATAGACATACCGCCTTGGATTAAGGGGACTGTGGCGGTGAGATTTGCAATTTTCAGTGGTGGTAACTTCATGTTCGTAAAAAAACTCCTGTGCCAAATGGAATGGTCTGATGAACAAAAAAAGATAATGCACTGCTTACCATGTTTTGTCAAGCATCGCCGCTGGAAAGTGCAGGAAAGAGAGATGTGAGTGGGATTAAGATCAATTATTCTTTGCTGATTACCGGGAAAAGGGCTGAATCTTCCAGCGCCGGCCGCACTATCCTTGACTTTTTCCTGCAATTACTGTTAATTTCGGCGGTTAATTTTAGCTTTTTTTCTTGTGGAGGATCAGCCTGTGAATATAAAGGCCTTAAATGGCTTTAAAGACATATTACCCGGAGAGGTGGAGCTGTGGCAGCGGCTGGAGGCTGCGGCCCGTGATATCTTTGCCCGGTTCAACTTTTCCGAGATCCGCTTGCCCATTCTCGAAAAGACTGATCTCTTTGCCCGTGCTATCGGTGAGGCAACCGATATCGTCGAAAAAGAGATGTACACCTTTGTTGACAAGCAGGTGACCATGCGGCCGGAGGCAACGGCCTCGCTGCTGCGGGCCTATATCGAGCATGGGCTGCATGTACAGAAACCGGTGCAGCGCCTTTTTACCATCGGTCCCATGTTTCGCCATGAGCGGCCGCAGAAGGGGCGGCTCCGCCAGTTTCATCAGATGGATGTCGAGGTGTTGGGCTCCGTCAGTCCCCGAGTTGATGCCGAGATGATGGCCATGGGCGCCATGCTGCTTTCTGAGCTGGGCCTTTCTGTTTCCCTTGAGCTGAATTCTCTTGGCTGCCCGGTCTGCCGTCCTGGATTTCGGACCAGCCTTTTGGCCTTTCTTGATGACCGTCACCAGGCCTTGTGTGACGACTGCAAGAGACGGAGCGCCACCAACCCTTTGCGGGTTCTTGACTGTAAAAATCCCAGGTGCCGGGAGCAGGTACTGGAGGCCCCGTCTCTGCAGGACCATCTCTGTGCCGATTGTGCTGATCATTTCCATGGGGTGCAGGAGGGGCTTGACCAGCTTGGCGTGCAGTACAGCCTGAATAAATTCATGGTGCGCGGCCTTGATTATTATACCCGCACCACCTTTGAGTTCATCACCGGTGATCTGGGTGCCCAGGCCGCGGTTGGGGCCGGTGGCCGCTATGATGGCCTGATTGAACAACTGGGCGGGCCTTCGGTGCCCGGTATTGGTTTTGCCCTCGGCATGGAACGTCTTGTCCTCTTGCTGCAGCAGAAAGAGGCGGAGGTTGCGGTGTCCGGGATAGATCTCTTGGTGGCAGGCATTGGCGAGCAGTCGTCACGTCATGCCTTTGGCCTGGCCCATGCCCTGCGTGCGAGCGGGATGCGGGTGGTCATGGACCTGGAGGGCCGGAGCCTGAAGAGTCAGATGAAACAGGCAGGAAAGCTTGGCGCGGCCCAGGTATTGATCCTGGGAGAGGATGAACTGGCCGCAGGCAAGGCAGTGCTCAGGAATATGGCTACCCATCAGCAGCAGGAGATCGTGCTGCAGGAAGAGGAAAAAACGGTGCAAGCCCTGATCCGAGCGTTGCATGATGATTGACATACTTCGGGCTTCAGCCTTCAGCCTAAACACCTGAGTAACTACCATAAAACTTTTACTTCTATTTGAGAACCTCATGGAATCAATGGGAAATTTATGCAGGACCCACTTCTGCAACGATCTTGGCAAGGGAAATATCGGTGAGGAAGTTGTGCTCATGGGTTGGGTGTTGCGTCGGCGTGATCATGGCGGCGTCATCTTTATTGATCTGCGTGATCGTCATGGTCTGACCCAGGTGGTCTTTAATCCGGAGATCAATCCGGCGGTCCATGCCAAGGCGCATCAGCTGCGCAGTGAGTGGGTGCTGGCCCTGCGGGGTCGGGTTGTGGCCCGGCTGGCCGGGATGGAGAATCCCAAGCTTGCGACCGGCGCGATCGAGATCATCGTCGATGAGCTGCGGATTTTGAACACCAGCGAGACCCCGCCTTTCCCGCTCGATGAGGAGGCTGAGATTTCCGAGGCCCTGCGTCTGCAATACCGCTATCTGGATCTTCGGCGTCCGGCCATGGCCGCCAAGCTGGTCATGCGACACAAGGCGGTGCAGTCTATCCGCACCTATCTCAATGATAATGCCTTCCTTGAGGTTGAGACCCCGATGCTTACCCGCTCCACCCCGGAAGGGGCGCGAGATTATCTGGTGCCCAGCCGGGTCAATGCCGGCAAGTTTTATGCCCTGCCCCAGTCGCCGCAGCTCTTCAAACAGTTGCTGATGGTGGCGGGCATGGATCGCTATTACCAGATCGTCAAATGTTTCCGCGATGAAGATCTACGGGCCGACCGTCAGCCGGAATTCACCCAGATCGATATGGAGCTCTCCTTTGTTGATGAAGAACAAATTATTAAAATCACCGAGGGGATGATCGCCAAACTCTTCAAGGAGACCCTGGACCTCGATGTGGCCCCGCCCTTTGGCCGGATGACCTATGACGAGGCGGTCAGCCGTTTTGGCACCGACCGGCCTGATACCCGTTTTGGCTTTGAGCTGACCGATCTGACCGAAATCGCCCGCACCTGCGGTTTCAAGGTCTTCCGCGCCATTGCTGATGAGGGCGGAACCGTGCGGGCCATTAACGCCAAGGGCTGCGCTACCATGTCCCGTAAGGACCTTGATGACCTGACCGAATACGTGGCCCAGTTCGGGGCCAAGGGTCTGGCCTGGGTGAAGATGAAGGCCGATGGTGAGTGGCAGTCGCCCATTGCCAAGTTCTTCAGCGATGAGGAACGGGCGGCCATGAGCCAGGTCCTTGATGCGCAGGAGGGCGACCTCCTCTTCTTCGGTGCTGATAAAAAGGCGGTGGTCCTGCAGGTGCTCTCAGAACTGCGGCTGGAGCTGGCCAGACGTCTTGGTCTCTTGAAGACTGGTGTCTTTAACTTCGTCTGGGTCACCGATTTCCCTCTGGTTGAGTATGATGCGCGGGAAAAACGGTATCAGGCCCTGCATCATCCCTTTACCGCCCCCAAGGAAGAGGACGAGGCCAAGCTGGAGACCGATCCGGGTTCCGTGTACAGCCGGGCCTATGATCTGGTACTGAATGGCACCGAGATCGGCGGCGGCTCCATCCGTATCCATCAGCGGGCCATGCAGAGCCGGGTGCTGTCGGTCCTGGGCATTACCGAAGAAGAGGCCATGGACAAATTCGGCTTCCTGCTCCGGGCTCTGGAACTGGGCGCCCCTCCCCATGGGGGCCTGGCCTTTGGACTGGACCGGCTGATGATGCTGATCACCGGCAGCGAATCCATCCGCGATGTCATCGCCTTTCCCAAGACCCAGAAGGCAACCTGTCCGCTGACCGACGCCCCGGCAACGGTCGCCAGAAAGCAGCTGACGGAACTCCATCTGCGTCCGGACTGGAAGGAATAAGCAACGAAGTACTTATGCAGCGCAGTAACCGGGATCCTGGTTACTGCGCTGATTCCAATTTGCATTCAAGCCGGCACCTTCGTCGGCTGCACTACGCGGCTCCTCACCGTACTACCTCGTACTGCTTCGTCGCCGCTCGCTTGCCTTCTCGGTGTCAACTTGAATGCTTTTTGGAATGAGTCGCTTTAGAGACAGCAAAGAAAATTCTTTCCTTTTGCTAATCATATCCTAACAATCCCGTGGTACTGTGTTGGAGTGTGTTGTTTGACTTCAACCAAAGAAAGGGGATTCCCATGCACCGCAAACGTCTTATCTGGCAACTCTATCCAAGTCAGCTTCTTGTTGTCCTTGCGGCCCTGCTGGCTTTTACCTGGTACGGCACATCCTCCATCCGTTCTTTTCAATTAAGTGAGACCGCGGCAGGCCTTGAAGCACGGGCTCATCTGGTGGCCGGCAGTGTCCTTGTTTATCTGGGACACGATGATCTGGCGGGCCTTGAGGCTTATTTTCGGGAGGCAGGAAAGAAATCTACTACCAGGTTGACGGTGATTGCCCCTGATGGGAGGGTCCTTGCTGATTCGGACGAAGATCCGGCCCGGATGGAAAATCATAATGACCGACCTGAGATCCTCGCGGCGCTCTCCGGGAAGGTTGTCCCCTCCTTGCGTTTCAGCCAGACCTTACAGCAAAATCTCATGTATGTGGCCATTCCCCTTGAGGAACGGGGAAAGAGGCGAGGCGTGCTTCGCGCGGCAATCCCGGTGACCGCCATGGACAAGGCGCTTGCAGCCATTTATCAGAAGAATATTTGGGGCGGTATTGCTGTGGCCTTGCTTGCGGCCCTGGTCGCCTGGTTTATTGCCCGCCGGATCAGTAACCCGTTGGAGCAGATGAAACTCGGTGCCGAGCGCTTTTCCAGGGGTGATTTTACGGTGAGAATGCGGGAGGAAGGCGCGGAAGAGCTATCAACCCTTGCCCGGGCCTTGAATGAAATGGCGACCCAGCTTGATGGCCGCATCCAGACCATTGTCAGTCAGCACAGTCAACTCCAGGCGGTCTTTGCCAGTATGGTTGAGGGGGTGATCACGGTGGATACCGAGGAGCGGATTGTCGAGGTGAATCAGTCGGGGGCGCAACTGTTGAATGTTGATCCTGAAAAAATCAGGGGTAAAAGTATCCTGCTGGTCATCCGCAATACCCATCTGCAGAGTTTTGTCAAAAATGCCCTGGCCTGTGCCTCTCCCATGGAGGGTGAATTCAGCAGCCGGATGGGCGCTGATGGCCAGGAAAAATATTTTTATGCCCATGGCGCCAGATTGCAGGACAGTCAGGGCCGTATTACCGGGGCCTTGATCGTGATCAATGATGTGACGAAGCTGCGGAAACTGGAGTCCATTCGTCGTGATTTTGTGGCCAATGTCTCGCATGAGCTGAAAACACCGATCACCTCCATTGAGGGCTTTGCCGAAACCCTGCTTGATGGCGCGCTGGACGAGCCGGAATCCGCCCGTCGTTTTGTCGAAATTATTGGTAAGCAGGCCTCACGTCTGCATGCCATTGTCGAAGACCTGCTGGCCCTTTCCCGGGTTGAGCAGGAGGCCAAGCGGGAGGAAATTGTCCTGCAGGAGCTGCCGATAGCAGAGGTATTGCAAGCGGCAATTCATGTCTGCAGTTTGAAAGCTGAAAAGGAAAATATGGCGATCAGCCTGGTCTGTGCGCCAACAATCACTGCCGGGATTAACCCAGCCTTATTTGAACAGGCCGTGGTCAATCTGCTGGATAACGCGGTTAAATACAGCGGCAAAGGCAGCGAGATCAAGGTCGAGGTGGAAAAAAAGGCGGGTGAGGTGTTGATCCGGGTCTGTGATAACGGCGTCGGGATTGCCTCGCAGGATATCTCCAGGATCTTTGAGCGTTTTTATCGGGTCGATAAGGCGCGCAGCGCCAAACTGGGCGGCACGGGTCTGGGGCTTTCCATTGTCAAGCATATCGTCCAGGCCCATCATGGATATGTTTCCGTGGAGAGCAGTCCGGGGAAGGGCAGCATCTTTACTCTCCATCTTCCGGTTGCAGTTGAAGACGGGTTGCCTGGCAATGAGAATGTCCCTGATGAAGGAATGGTTGGGGATTAATGTTCTTGTCTGAGCAGCAGGAAGAGTGCTGGTTGATAGCCCTTGCCGGGCAAGGCAGGGGAGACTTTTGCCTCCCCTGAGTTAGGATTTATCATTAAGGTGGAGACGTTTACGGCCTCAAAGTTGGAACCGTAAACACGGTCCAGTTCGTGCAGGATATCATTGTTCCAGCGTTCATCCGGGACACCGCCGATGTACCATGCTGAGCCATTATCAGCGAGAATGATGCCGTATTTTTTCATGGCCTTGAGAATGGTTTGGACAATCGGTGAAAAAGTCGAGATATCAAAATTGGCTTTTAGCCGGAATCGCTGGCCCATGGGGGGGTATTGGCTGCCGGTCAGGTCTGAGGCATAATGACGGGCTGGCCATAGATAGCTGTTGCGGGTATCGGGGACGGTGAAGCGGATAGCATGTTCGATGGCACCGGCGGCGGCCTCGTCATAGCGGACGAGCCCTGGCAGGATAGGAAGTCCGGCGGCATCAGCGGAGGTCCACCCGGCTGGCCGCAGGTTGTGTGAGCCGAGATTAAAAATGGCGCCCGATCCTGCGCTCCAGGAACCATTTGTTTCGGGCCAGGCGTGATAGAGTTCATAGAGCCGGCACTGGTCTTTGTCGAGGAGCAGCACATGGCGATCGCCATTGCTGCCTGGGCCGCCTTCGATCAGGGCATTTGGCGGAATGGGATAGGGGCCGGGGTCGCTTTCACTGGCGTAGTCAAAGGCAACGGCCACTTTGGCCTGGGAACTGGAGATGATGGTAAACGGGATGCCGATGGGGCCGCCGTTCCACAGGCCGGAGCCAAAATCGGCGTGAAAGTTGGTGCCGGCGCCGATGGTGTTGATGTAGGCCGTGGAATTGGGATCCACCGGCAGGGTGTCCACCGGGGTATTCCAGATGTTGTTTGCCGGAAAGATTGAGCATCCTGCGATGGTGCTGTCGGCAGCGACATTTGCAATTTCAAGGAACGGTGTGGATAAAACAGAGAGTGCAATCAGAAAAATGAGCCTTTGATGATAAAGGCGCTGTCGTTGGAGGTTCATGCTCTCTCCTTTTAGAATTCCCTGTGTTGGTCCTTGCCTTTCCAGATAACTGTCTGATAAATGACATTGCTCATTTATCTTATGATTTTTCTGTTGTTTTTGTCAAATTGAAAACGGTTTACTTTGGTTTTTCGGGCTGCGATGTTACCGAGTTGAAGAGGAATCTTTCCACTGTGATTTCGATGACGATGTCCGGTTTGAAGGAGGTCATAATTTCCTCGATATTTTTTTGGTCATACTGCTTCCACAGATAGACCACCTTTTTGAAATTCTCGGAGAAGAAGGGTTCCGGTGCGACCAGAAAGGAATCCCGGAAGACCACTGCCGTGAGCTCGGCCTGATTACAGCCCTTGGCAAAGGAAGGCTGGCCTGGAATCAACGTCAAGTTAGTGAGACCGTAGGTGAAGGGCAGGAGGCGGGCGCAGGGTTGGAATTTCTGGAGTGTCGGCGAGGACTCCGCCAGTTCTTTCTCCTTCATCAGCATCCTGGCCAGATCCCCGTAATGGCCGGTATTGCCGTTGATACCGGGAACATCATCGGTAAAGGCGAAATTGGTCTTGAAGGTCTTGGTTGGGAACATCTCGGCGATCCGCTTGAAGATTGCCTGGAAGGCCAGGTAGCTGCCCAGTATGTTCCAGTGGGTGTCATTTTTGTAGTAGAGGTTCTTTTCTCGTTTGGCCTGGCGGAGGACGCTATGCAGGTTGACCAGATAAGGGAGAGGGTGCTGGTCGACGGCGGCCAGCATCTGTTCAAAGCGGCTGACTCCTTTGACTTCCAGCGCATTTTCAGTCAGGTATTCCGGGTAGATGGATTGTTTGTCCGGCCCTGCCGCCAGGATGTAGCGAATCCCCTGTTGTTGTAACCATCTGGCTTTTTTCTCCTGGGCGGCCAGCCACTGTGCCAGTTGCTCCTGGCTGAGCGGGGTTTCTCCCCGGAAATCTTCAAGGACCTTGTCGGCGGTAAAGAAATACCAGCCATCGAGTCCCTTGAGTACCGGGGCATTGACCCCGATCTGGTTGAAGTGTCTTTCCATCTCCTGCTGATACCTGTGAATGAAGTTGTCCCGGAAGCCAAAGTGATCTTTAAGGTAGTTGTCGGTTTGGGAAAAGAAGGTTCCCAGTTGCTTGATGGTTGTTGGTGGGGTTGGCCGGGGGGTCAGCACCCGTTGTTCGGTAGTGGACCAGCGTGCTTCGGGGGAGAGGATCATCTTGAGAGGTGGAAGAAAAAGGACCCCTAGGAACAGGAGGATCAGTATCCGGTTATAGACGGGGCCGAAGGTGAAAGTGGTCTTCATTTTGTCTTAGAATTTCAGGTAGATGAAGGGGCTGTAGGCGCCGGCGGCCAGGCTGATGACGGCGAAGTAGAGCAGGCCGGTCAGGACTGATAGTTGCGTGAAATGGATAACTCCGTCGAGCCAGGGGTGGAGATTCTGACCGGGTCTGGCCAGAATCCGTTCCTTCCATCGTCCCAGGGCGGGCAGGATGGGCAGGGAAAAGAGCAGGGCCATGGCCAGTTCCAGGAGTGCCTTGCTGTCGAGGAACTGGGCGGGTGCGGAATGGCCGCCGGGCAGGGTATGCGCACCCCGGCCATGAGGGAGAAAAAACGGAAGGCGTCGGTCAGGGTCTCGCTGCGGAAAAGGACCCAGCCGATCATGATGACGAGCAGGGTCTGGGCCTGCTGGAGGGGTGGCCAGAGTCTCTGCCGCCATTGTTCCAGTCTGGAGCGTTCCATAACCAGAAAGAAACCGTGATAGAGGCCCCAGAGGATGAAGGTCCAACTCGCCCCATGCCAGAGGCCGCAGAGGAGAAAGACGAGGAGCAGATTCAGGAATGTCCTGATTGTTCCTTGTCTGCTGCCGCCGAGCGGGATGTAGAGGTAGTCGCGGAGCCAGCTCGACAGGGAGATATGCCATCTCCGCCAGAATTCGCGGATCGAGCGGGAGATATAAGGGTAGTTGAAGTTTTCCGGGAGATGAAAACCAAAGAGTCTGCCTATGCCAATGGCCATGTCCGAATAGCCGGAGAAATCAAAGTAGATCTGCAGGGTGTAGCAGAGCGCGGCCAGCCAGGCGAGCGAGGGGGAGAGTTCCCGGCCGGGCAGGGCAAAGATCTGGTCGGCGATCAGGGCCAAGGGGTTGGCCAGCAGCACCTTTTTGCCAAGCCCCAGGATAAAGCGTTGGGCTCCTTCGGCAAACCCCTGGATGCTGCGGTGGCGGGAATGCAGATCGTCGGCTATCTGGGGATAGCGCAGGATGGGGCCGGCCAGGATCACCGGGAAAAAGGAAAGATAGAGGGCGAAATCGAGCGGATTCTTGGCAGGCTTGACCTGTCGCCGGGAGATGTCAACCAGGTAGGAAATGGCCTGGAAGGTGAAAAAGGAGATGCCGATCGGCCGGTGAATGGCGGCAAGGGTCAGTTTTGGGAGCTGGAGAGACAACAGCAAGGGGTTGAGGTTGTCGGCAATAAAGTTTGCATACTTGAAAAAGGCGAGCATTGCGATATTGAGTACTATCCCGAAGATGAGGATAGCCTTGGCGGACCTGCGGTCCTCACGGGAAGCGAGGAGCTGCCCACAGAGGAAGTTGATGAAGATGGAGGCGAGGAGCGCCAGGAGGTAGATGCCCTCTCCCCAGGCATAGAAGAGCAGACTGGCGAGGAGCAGAAGAAAGTTTCTCAGGCGCTGGGGGGTTGCAAAGACGAGAAGCAGCACCCCCGGCAGGAAGAAAAAAAGGAAGGTGATGGAGGAGAAGATCATTGGTGGTTGCCGTGGACAATAGGGGACAGACCACGTTTGTCAGGGATTCTTTTCAGCATTATTTTCAATATAGGCTGTTTTCTTGCACGGCCTTCCTGCTTTTCCGGGAATTACCCGGCGACCGAGTATTACAGCTATTTCTTCTGTGAATCGTGAATTACCAAGGACAAAATTCCCATTGGTGGCCTGACGGATCTGGTCAACGACGCCAGGGACCAACTCATGACGAAAAAGTTCCCGGTAGGCGGTCTGCCTTTCTTCACCGGTCCGACCAAGACTCAGATAGACAGAATGATGGCTCAATAGAGCCGATGTTTCGCCTTGTCCATTGCAACCATAGCTTGACCAGCGATACTCACCCGGATGTTCAACAAGACCGGCCCGAACCGGATTCATCTCAATGTACCGCTGGCATACCAGCAGATATTCTTCCTGTTGGGCAATGCAGGAGCGAAAACGCCCCTCCCAAAGAGTCCCGCTACGCTGATACGTGCGGTTGACGTATTGTACATAACGCTGCCCCAACCGTTTCATGAGCGCTCCGGCACTGTCCGCATTTGCCGGTGTCAAAAGAAGATGAACATGGTTGGTCATCAACACATAGGCATGTATGGAACAACCTGTGTCGCGGCTATATTCCTGTAACCAGTCAAGATAAAGCCGGTAATCCTCGTCAGTATAAAAGCAAGGCTGCCGATTATTTCCACGTTGGATTAAATGAAGGGGAACACCTGGTATGATGATGCGAGGTCGTCTTGGCATAGGCACAATTATACTTATTTTTCACTTCTTTGCCATATAAAACGTGGTCTGTCCCCTATTGTCCTCAGGCACAACAATACTATTCATTTTTTTCTCCTTCCGTGATTTGTTCAGGGGTCTTCAGCCAGACAATAATTAAAGTGAACATAGTCCACATAATACTTAACGTGTCGATTTTACGTTGTATTGCACTGAGCCTCAGCACTCTTTCCTTGCTGTATGTTAATAACAAATAGTCATTATGTTGGAGTTGCCATATGCACCTTGCTCGAATCGGACCGAGGCCCCATTTCAATTGCGACCACACCGTAATCTCATCTTTGTCTTTCAGATTTTTCAGATACTGGTAATCAGCATAGCTATTGGTGTTTTTTAACTTAACCACCTTACCTTCAGTTGTTTGTAGCCAGACATAAGCATTAGAGCGCCTGCCGACGCCGGCCTGAGTTAACCGAGTAATCACCCCTTTGGTAACATTCATTTCACTCAAATCCAGAACAGGATTAAGCATATCAGGAAACAGTGAAGCACTGAGCCAGGTGAACACAAATACATTTGAAACCAGCAATATTGCTGACCATTCTCGCCGCATGGCGGCTGCGTAAACCCGATAAACCCGTGATACCTTCATTGCATTCGTAAACGGACGCGGGAACATGACCAGATCGAACTTTTTGCCCCACCGTTTCGCGAGCAACCATATCCAGATCCAGATAGGAAGCAAAAACATTATCGAAACTTTGTCTGGAAACAGCGTGGTAACAACAATCGTCGCCAGTATTACAAGCCACAACATAACGCTCAGAAAATTACGTTTCCTGACCGAGATTCCTGTCAACTCATTTATTTCAACAGATGCTTCTTTTTCAGTTTCCATATTTATCCTAGAATAATCGGGGACAGACCACGTTTGTCACGGTCCCCACCAGATTGCCGACCAGGTCATATCCCGTAACTTCCCTGGGAAATACAGGAAGTGTCCCTACTTTCCCCCATAATTTCCCCATAAAGCTTATTGAGCGGTGAATGCCACTTGAATCTTGGTGGCCATGGTCTCCAGGTTGGCCGCCACATCTTCGGCCAGCGGGTCAAGAGGCACGACTTCACCATGAATGGCATTGGCTATGGCCTGCGCGCTCTTGGGGTCAAATTGGGGCTGGACAAAGATCACCCGGGCCTTGCTCGCTTTGGCCTGCGTAATCAGGGAAGAGAGTTGTCTGGGGGTTGGCGATTTGCCGCCGGTTTCTATGGCCTGTTGCCGCAGGTGATAGGTATGGGCAAAGTAGCCAAAGGCCGGGTGAAAGACATAAAAGGATGCGCCTTGATAAGGGGCCAGCTTTTGTTCGATCCTCTGATGCACCTGGTCAAGGATCCTGGTTGTTACCGACAGATTTTTTTCATAGGTTGCCTTGTTTACCGGGTCTTGGGCAATCATGGCCCTGGCCATATCCGCAGCCATGATCTTCAGGTTCAGGGGGGAGAGCCAGACGTGGGGGTCAAGGCCATCGTGATGGTGTTCCCCGGTTGTCTTGTCAGGCTCGTCATGTTCATGTTCGGTCATGGCAATCTTGGGAATGGAGTCTGCCGTATCGATTATGCGCAGGGTGGGAACTGTCTGCTCCAGTTTCGGAATGATTTGTCTTTCAAATTCGAGATCAAGGGTGAAATAGAGTTTTGCCTGGGAAAGGGTGGTCAGTTGTTTTGGCGTAGGTTCATAGGTGTGAGGATCCTGCCCTTTGTTGACCAGGACCTCAGTGGTCACAAGGGCCCCGCCTATTTTGTCACTGAGCCATTTTTGCGGGGGAACGGAGACAAAGACCTTCAAAGGGGGAGGAGGGGCGGCAAAGGCCATTGTGGTGAGCCAGAAGAATGAGAGCACTATTGAAGCTATTACTGTTTTTTTATGCATTCGTTGCCTCCTGAGGATGAATTGACATCCTTCTGTGTAATACCTGTAAAGGAAAATGCAAGCAGATTGTAACTCTGGCACGAGAGTTGCGAAGTGCTAAGGGGGGCAAGGTTCTGGGGGGGATGATGTTTCAGGTCGAGTGGAATGTATCACCGGAAGAATGATGGTTTGACAATGAGGGAAGCCAGCCTTGTCTGCGGGACAGACAAGGCTGGCTGGTGAGGGGGAGCAGATGCTGCGGTTTTTTACGGGCAAACCCTAAAACTTATAGTTTACGTCGAGCTGGAAGAGGTTGACATGATCTTCCTTGGCGCTGGCAAAGTCTTCAATACGCTTGTAGTTGAAAAAGGTGAAATCGGTTGACCAGTTTTTGGTCAGATCGTAACCAAGTTGGACCCGGTGTCCCTTTTTATTGGTCTTGGAGAGGCCGTCGCCAAAATCAGAGTCTGAGAGGTAACCAAACAGGGAGTCGGCCTCAACCATGGAGTAGGCATAGCCCAGTTTGAAGTTATCAAACTTGGTGTCGGCACCCACAACCCAACCCAGGTCATTATCCCCAGGAGTTTGGGGAAATTTACTGCCGGCCTGACTCTGGCCAATCTTGCCATCGGCACCGAAGTTCTTCCATATCTGGCCATACATCTTGAGTTGAACCGGTCCGACAGGAAGACTGACATCACCATAGAGGTCGCCGATATTCAGTTTATAGTTGTTGGGATCAACGCTGCCAAAACCGAACAATGCGTCTTTGCCCAGGGCAGAGTCTTCATTGATCATACTATTGGTATAGGTATGATATCCGGTGGCAACCGTGAACTTGCCTTTTTCACTGAACGCGCCATTGTAACCAACCTGTCCCATATAGAGCATGGAGGTGTTATCATCATGGACGAGTTTGGCCCCATAACCGCCAGCCGTGGCAAAGACACCTTCTTTCTGGCCATAGGCCAGGGTCAAACCGGTAAGCCGCACGTCGGTATCCCAGAGAATCCATGAGCTTTTATAGGGATTTTCGGCCTGACCCAGGGTCATGCTGACATCATTCCATTTATGTTTGGCATAGGCATAGTCAATATTGATACGGGTGTGTTGAAAGGGAGAGGTATCACCCCAGGTATCATTGGTACTGGTTGGATTAGTATAGTCACCGCTGGCAATACCTGCGGCCACCTGCCAGTTTTCTTCCTTATTGTCCCAGACACCGCCCAGGCGAAAACGGCTACGGAATCGCTCACGGGAAGTATCATCTCCAACCTTATAATCCTTGTCGCGCATCTCGTAACGAACGCGCAGATCGCCTTTCAGTTTAATGCCGTCAATAAACTCATTGCCGGAAACGGCAAATCCTTTTTTCTTTTCCAGGGCCTCAATATGTTCACCTTGAGCGGTGACCTTGGTTTTTACATATTCCATGTCTGCCGGCGCTGTGGCTTTCTGCCCTTTGAGCATGTCGATTTCTGCCTGCTGGTTGGAAACCTGGGCCCGCAACTCTTGAAGCTCCCGTAAAATTGCATCATTGCTTGGGCCACCACCGGCCAGAGCAGCCGCGGGCAGGTACAGACAGAGGCCGAGGGCGGCTGCCGTTGATAATACTTTTTTCATTTTTTCTCCTTTCTCCCAAAAGATTTAGGTGCCGTTTTTGCCATCCCGATGACGGCATTAATTTTTTCAACGGCTTGGTTTTTATTCATTAACTTTAGTCACTTACCAGCTCGCCCCCCATGGGCGTTTATTAACTCATCGATACGCGTTCATTTTTTGACTTTCAATGATGCCGTGACAATAGCCGAGCCATTTTAGGATAGGGTTACCGTGATGTTAGCAGATCGTTAATTGTTGGTTAGGGAGATTGCCTTGAAAATGGGGTGATGATGTCCGTTAAAACCCTGTTCGTCTCTTAATGTAATCCTAACCAAATCCTAACATCGGGGGGGCATTATAGGTGCATCACTTACCGGCAAGGACCCTTCCGGGTACAAGCCATTAAAAGTCATGTTAAGGAGATGTAAAAAATGAAGATGCAGAAAAGTGTGATCGGAAAATCACTGAAGAAGGCAATAGTGGCAGGTTGTCTGGTGGCAGTGGCCACTACAAGTGCTTTGGCCGCGGTTGAGGTTGACCCCAAGATTGCCCCATATAAGAAGGTCAGCGGGGTGTCCGGTAATCTGGACAGTATCGGTTCTGATACCTTGAACAATCTGATGGCCTATTGGGCGGAAGGTTTTCGTAAGGAGTATCCCAATGTCCGTATCCAGATCGAAGGCAAAGGGTCAACCACGGCGCCGCCGGCCCTGGTCGCGGGAACTGCCCAGTTAGGCCCCATGTCCCGGCCCATGAAGAAGGATGAGGAAGATGCCTTCGTCAGCAAGTATGGATACAAGGTAACCGGTATTGGTGTAGCCCTGGACTCTCTGGCTGTCTTTGTCAATAAGGACAATCCGATCAAGTCTCTCTCCCTGCCTCAGGTTGACGCCATTTTTTCCAAGACCCATAAGGGCGGGATTGCTGAGGATTATAAGACCTGGGGGCAACTTGGCCTGACCGGTGAATGGGCGAATCTGCCCCTCAGTCTGTTTGGTCGTAACTCTGCCTCCGGCACCTACGGATTTTTCAAGGAACATGCCCTGGCCAAGGGCGACTATAAGGACACCGTTAAGGAACAGCCGGGATCAGCCTCGGTGGTTATGGGTGTTACTGAGGATCGTTCCGGTATCGGGTATTCCGGCATTGGCTATAAAACATCCGGAGTGAAGGCTATTGCCTTGAGCGCTAAACAGGGTGAGCCTGCCGCTGAACCCAATTATGAGAATGTTCTTTCCGGGAAATATCCTTTGTCTCGGACCCTTCTTATCTATGTTGGTAAGGAACCAAACAAACCGTTATCGCCTGTGGCTGCAGAATTCCTGAAGTATATCCTCTCCAAAGAGGGCCAGGAGATTGTGGTGAAAGACGGGTTTCTGCCGCTGCCTGCTGAAGTCGTAGAAAAGGAATTGGCGAAGTTGAATTAAGTAGACAGATAGGCTGACGGCTGAAGACTGAAGGAAAAGCATCACGAAATATGCGATGTGACAGTGCCGACAGTCTTATAGCCTTCAGCCTTCAGCCTTTAATCTTGAACCTTCCAGGATTCCATGCAGAAACTTGATAAACAGTTCATAAAAAAAGTCCGCCTTCAGGATCGTATTGCCACCCGGATTATTACCTTGGGCGGGATGCTGGTTATTGCCAGTGTGATTGCCATTCTGGTCCTGATCGTCCGCGTGACCATTCCTCTTTTTCAGTCTGCCCGGACCAATATTGTCTTTCAGTTTCCGCTCTCTTCCCCACCGGAATCCGTGCTGGCCATGGGGGTTGATGATTATCAGGAGATCGCTTATACCTTGAATGATCGGGGTGTCTTTACCTTTTATAACCTGGCCAAGGGCGCATCGTTTTTGAGCCTGGCGGCTGTCGTTGATAAGAAAGTTCCGCTGCAATCCATCGAGTTGCATAAAAATAACCAGTACACCCTGTTGTGGGCGGATAAGAGTACCAGTATGACCGAGGTTTCGTTCCGGTTTCTTTTTGATAAAGAAGGAAAGCGTACTGTCAAACCCGAGATCCAGACTCTTGCTGAGTTTCCGCCAGAGACGGGACCGGCGACGAAAATCCTGCATGCCGCTATCCGCAAGACCGAAGATGGTCGTCTGACCAAGGTTGTGCTTCTTGATGACAACAGTTTTCAGGTAACTCAGCAGGTGACCAAAACTGATCTCTTTGGCAATGAGAAAAAAGAGGATTTTTCTTTTTCTGTTCAGCATGATATTCCGGGGAAAATTACTGCCTTTACTGTGGATGAAAAGGGGGACACCCTTTTTGCCGGTACAGATTCCGGGAGTCTGTTACGTTGGGATATCAGTCAGAGTGATGGGGACAGCCTCACCGATAATGTGGTGGCGACCGCGGACAAACAGGCTGTCAGCGCCTTGACCATGGTCTTTGGTGATATGTCGGTCGCGGTTGGTGATGCCAAGGGTGGGCTTGCCACTTGGAGTCTGGTCTGGAGCGGGGAAGGGACGGGTAAGGTAAAAAAACTTCGTAAAATTCACCAACTTGCCGCCCATAAAGCTGCAGTTTCCACTATTGTTGCCTCGCGCCGTACCAAAACGATCGTCAGCTTTGATGCTGAAGGCAGGGTCCATTATGACCATATGTCCAGTGAAAATCACCTGCTTGATATTGAACAGCAGTTGGCTGGTTTTGCCATTTCCGGGAGTGATAACAGTCTGATTGGCCTTGACCGGAATAAAAAACTTCTGGTCTGGAATGTTGATAATCCGCATCCGGAGGTGAGTATAAAGACCCTTTTTGGCAAGGTGTGGTACGAAAGTTATGATCAACCGGAGTATGTCTGGCAATCCTCGGCCGGCAACGATGACTTTGAGGCAAAATTCAGTCTGGTGCCTCTCCTGTTCGGCACCATTAAAGGCACCTTGTATGCCATGATTTTTGCGATTCCCCTTTCCCTTTTTGGCGCCGTTTATACCAGTCAGTTTACCAGCTATGCTTTCAAGAAAAACATCAAACCGTTGATTGAGATTATGGCCTCGGTGCCCTCGGTGGTCATCGGCTTTCTCATTGCCTTGTGGCTGGGACCTCTGGTTGAAAAGTCCATCCTGGCAATTATCTGCTTTTGCCTGCTGCTACCCCTGGTTCTGGTTGGCATGATGCTGCTCATGCAGCCATACTACCGAACGCCAACCCTGCAAAACCGTTGTAATGGCTATGAATTTCTGTTGCTGGTGCCGGTCATTCTCCTGACGGCGGCCGTGTCGGTATGGCTGGCCCCAGGAGTTGAAAGGCTGCTTTTTGGCGGCAATTTTCTGCAATGGCTCTACAGTGATCTGGGCGTTCGCTATGATCAGCGCAACAGCATTATCATTGCCTTTGGTCTGGGTATTGCCATCATCCCCATTATTTTTTCCATTACTGAAGATGCCATCTCCAATATCCCCTCCAGTTTGACAGCCGCCTCCCTGGCCCTTGGCGCCAGCCGCTGGCAGACCATCTGGCGGGTGGTGCTGCCCTCGGCCAGTCCCGGCATCTTTGCCGCCATCATGATCGGTTTTGGCCGGGCCGTGGGCGAGACCATGATTGTCCTCATGGCCACCGGCAATACCCCCATCATGGACTGGTCACTCTTTAACGGGATGCGAACCTTGTCGGCCAACATTGCGGTGGAGATCCCGGAGGCGCCTTTCAATGGAACCCTGTACCGGGTGCTTTTTCTCTGTGCCACGCTCCTGTTTGCCCTGACGTTTATTCTCAATACCGGAGCGGAAGTGATACGGGAGCGGTTGCGTAAAAAATATGGCCGCTATTAAAGGAGAGAAAGGAAAAATGATGGTGACAAAGAAATTCTGGCGGCAGGGAGAACCCTATGTGTGGGCCACGAGTCTGGCGCTCTCGCTGATCCTTTTTATGACCTTTCTTCTCTTTTATGTGGTGCTGGCCAATGGGGTCATGGTTTTTTGGCCCAAGAAGGTGACTCTGGCAACCTTGACCGATGGTGGCCATCTGCTCGGTGAAGTGATCCAGGAGGAAAAAAATCCGGCCACCGGGAAGAAAAGGGTGCAGTTCAAGATCGGCAATCGTGATCTTTATGGCCTTGACTTCAAGTGGGTCGATGAGGCGAGTGTCAGGAGCTTCAGCCTGCCGCCGGATATCTATGTTCTGGAACGGCAGGAGCATGGTAATTTTTACGGTTCTCTGCAGGAATTGAGAATCCCTGGTCTGGTCTTACCCGCCGATAAAAAGGAGAGTCTGCAGGCAGCCCTTGATGCCATCCTGCCGCAACGAGCCGAGGTTGCAGAAATTGACAGGCAGATTGCCATCCTCAATCGCCAGGTTGAATCGAACAATAACAAGCTTGCCCGGTTGCGGTATCATAAGCAAGAGAAGACCCCTGTGGCTGCAGCCTTGCAGGAGGAGGCAAAAAATATCAAGGCTGAGTTTGACCGGTTGGTTGTGCTTCTTGGCAGTAAACGAGCGATCGTCTCGGCCAATGAGGCCGTGATGGTGGATGCGGGTGGCCAGGAAAAAATCATTGCCCTGGCCAATATCGTCCGCTGTTATCAACCCAATTCCATGTCATGGCTGGAGAAATGCAGCTATTATGGGAAACGGCTGGGAGAGCTGCTCTTTGCTGAACCCCGGGAATCCAACACCGAAGGCGGTTTGTTTCCGGCGATATTTGGTACGATTATGCTGATTTTATTGATGAGCATCCTCTCTTTTCCGGTCGGGGTCATTGCCGGGATTTATCTGCGTGAATATGCAAAAGACGGCTATCTGGTCAAAATGGTGCGGATTGCTGTCAATAATCTGGCGGGTATCCCGTCCATTGTTTACGGTATTTTTGGTCTGGGCTTTTTTGTGTACGGTGTCGGCGGTCAGATCGATCAGCTTTTTTTCCCGGAAATGTTGCCGACTCCCACCTTTGGCACCGGCGGCATCCTCTGGGCCAGCCTGACCCTGGGGCTTCTGACCGTACCGGTGGTCATTGTCGCCACCGAAGAGGCCTTGGGCGCGATCCCGCCTGGTATCCGGGAAGGCTCTCAGGCCCTGGCCGCCACCAAGTTTCAGACCCTCACCAGAATCCTGTTGCCTATAGCTTCCCCCGGGATTCTGACCGGCTTTATTCTGGCCATGGCCCGCGCCGCAGGTGAAGTGGCTCCGCTGATGATCACCGGTGTGGTCAAGCTGGCACCGGCGTTGCCGCTTGATGGCAGCTTTCCTTATCTGCACCTGGACCGCAAGTTTATGCACCTGGGCTTTCATATCTACGACATCGGTTTTCAATCGCCCAATGTCGAGGCCGCAAAGCCCATGGTCTATGTCACCACCTTGTTG
This sequence comes from uncultured Desulfobulbaceae bacterium, assembly GCA_903887485.1. GTDB lineage: Bacteria > Desulfobacterota > Desulfobulbia > Desulfobulbales > Desulfocapsaceae > UBA2270. Next base: position 29,979 of record CAISPV010000071.1, read on the forward strand.
TTGATTCTGATCGTACTCATCATGACGAGCACGGCAATCCACCTGCGTAATAAGATGCGCGAGCGGTTTTCCGTGGCCGACCTATAAATAAGGACACACTATGTCACACGCTGATACTGCCATTATGGCTATTGACAACCCGCAGGTTGCGGTTGAGCACCTGAATCTCTTTTACGGCGCCAGTCAGGCGCTCAAGGATATGAGTTTTGGGATACCGCAGAGTCAGGTGACGGCCCTGATCGGTCCTTCCGGTTGCGGGAAATCAACCTTCCTTCGTTGTATCAACCGGATGAATGATCTGGTCGAGGGGTTGCGGATCGAAGGGTTGATTGCCATTGATGGCGAAAATATCAACGATCCTTCCCTTGATGTCATTGAACTTCGGCGCAAGGTGGGTATGGTGTTCCAGAAGTGGAATCCTTTTCCTAAGTCCATCTATGAAAATGTCATCTATGGCCTGCGAATTGCCGGGATCAAAGAGCGGGAGGTGTTGGATCAGGCCGTGGAGCAAAGCCTGAAGCGGGCAGCCCTTTGGGATGAGGTAAAAGACCGCCTGCAGCAATCGGCCATGGGCCTTTCCGGCGGCCAGATGCAACGGCTGTGCATTGCCCGGGCGGTGGCGGTCAATCCCGAGATTATCCTGATGGATGAGCCCTGTTCGGCCCTTGATCCCCGCTCCACGTCCAGGATTGAGGATCTTATCCGGGAGTTGCGCGGGGAATATACAATCATTATTGTGACCCATAATATGCAGCAGGCGGCAC
>CAISPV010000072.1 GCA_903887485.1 uncultured Desulfobulbaceae bacterium
GATGCAGGAGACCGAGGCCACGATCAGCACATCGCGGCGGGTAAGCAGGGAACGGGTGGCGGAATGGCGCATCATGTCGATGGCGTCATTGATGGCCGAGTCTTTCTCGATAAAGGTGTCGGAGGTGGGGATATAGGCCTCGGGCTGATAGTAGTCGTAATAGGAGACGAAATATTCGACGGCGTTATAGGGAAAAAGCTCCTTGAACTCGGCGAAAAGCTGGGCGGCCAGGGTTTTATTTGGGGCAATGACCAGGGTCGGCCGCTGCACCGCCGCCATCACGCTGGCCATGGTAAAGGTCTTGCCCGACCCGGTCACCCCCAGCAGCATCTGGCTGCGCGCGCCGCTTTCCAGGCCGCGCACCAGGGTCGCTATAGCCTGAGGCTGATCGCCGGAGGGAGAAAAGGCGGTGACGAGTTGGAAAGGGTTATCCATGATCAGATGAGTAAAAGGAGGAACAGCATAAAGCGGTAAAAAAAAGAGGTTGCGAATACGTTATTCCGGTTCCCATGCACCATAAGGAAACCGGAATAAAACAATCAGTGTGTGCCGCGCAGCAATCCATTCACACTTAAATCTTCATCAATATCGGGCCAGTGGATTCCCTCACCGTCTCCAAGCAGGTCATAATGCCGGCGCTGTTCCTGGGTGGCCTCAGCCAGCTTGGGAAACCAAAGTAACGGAACCGCAAGGCGGCGACCATCGACAAGAGTCACTATCAATTCATCATCAGTGCATCTGACATCTTGTGCCAGAGGATATGTTTCAACTGCCAAGGTGCTCATTCCATGCCTCCAGAAAGAGTTTTTCATGTTGCTGAATGTGTTTATAAATCTCATGTAACTCATGCGGTGTGAACCGTTTTGATTGTGCAAGTCCGATAGGCTTCAACCAAAATTTTGCCAAAGACCTATCACGTTGCACATGAATATGAACCGGCTCACTTTTCTCATTACTATAAAAGAAAAACCGATAAGAACCTATTCTTAATATGGTTGGCATAGGATGATTCCGCACAATCAAAATTATATTGCTGGTTCCCATGCCCCGCATGGGAACCCATTATGGATGCGCCGCATCCAGTTTTCTATACCAACCCATTGTTCTTTAAAATTTCTATCAACCTGGCTTCACTGATATTCTCCAGGTCTGTTTTTGAATAAATATCCAGGAGATAGATCTTATTATCTTTTTTATAAAAATATATGATTCTGAATCCACCACTTTTACCGGCAGGGATGGACGAATTTTGCAATCTGGCCTTATAGCAGTTTTTTCCAAGCTCAACAGCCTGAACTTCTCCACTGGACAACTCCCGTTCAAGCGCCTCCAGATCTTTCAGAATCAATCTGTATTTTTTTAAAAGATTCTTGACTGCTCTGGCAAACTCAGGGGTTACTATCAGTGTCAAGTTCATCAATAAGTTCCCTGAGAGTTGTTGGCGGTAGATCCCCATTCATAACAGCTTTTAGCTCTTTGCAGGATGTATCAAAGCTTTCATAAAACATTTTTGCTTTCTGATCAGCAATATACGATTTTATCGCTTCAGTGACGATATCCGTCCGATTGAGCGAAAATTGTTTCGTTAATTCATCAATCTCGTCGATCATATATCTTGGCAGCCTGAGACCAACCTGCTGTTTTTCTAATTGTGACAAATTATACATTGCCCACCTCCGTGTTTGATTTTACAATATTATATATTATTTATATACACACGTCAAACACCTTACGGTGGAACCTTTTAAGTTTCAAGTTTCAGATTATAAGTGTTAAGATACCAACTAAATCTTTTGCGAAAACGGCATGAGTCTATAAATAACTTAAATCTTAAATCTTAAACCTTTATTTCTCAAGCAATGAATCGCTTTCCCCACCTCCCTCCATTGCCCCTGCTGCTTTACAGCTACCTGGCCTCCGAGATTCTCGCACCGTTTTTTGCAAGTTTTCTCATCCTTAACTCCGTTTTCTTTCTGGTCAAGCTGATTCCTTTTTTGAATATAGTCCTTGAGCTGAACATTGGATTTGCCGATTTTGTCCGTCTTTTTTCTTACCTCTTCCCCAATATGTTTCTCTACTCCATGCCCATGGCCGCCATGATGGGAGTGATCATCGCCTTCAGCCGACTCTCCAGCGACACCGAGATCCTGGCCTTCAAGGCCAACGGCATCAGCATCTACACTATCCTGCCCCCGGTTATTCTGGTCTCTCTTGCCATTGCGTTTATCACCGGCTATTTCTCGGTCAAGCTGATCCCTACCGGCGAGATCGCCATGAATCAGCTCATGTTCCAGCTGGCCAAAGAAAAGATCGACAAGGGGATCAAGGAAAACGCCTTTACCGAGGCCTTGGGCGATGTGGTCGTCTATGTCGAGTCCATTAACCAGGAGACTGGTCAATGGCAGAACGTCTGGGTTTCCGACATGCGCGATCAGAAAATTCCGTCCATCACCATGGCCAAATCAGGTTCCATGGTTGGTGACACCAAAAAAATGCAGGTGACAATCATCCTGGAAAACGGCAGCCTCAACCGCCCTGACGGCACCTATGCCCAGACAGTCACCTTTGACCGGTACCAGATCAACATCCCCCTGCATATCCCCAGCATTATTGACGGCACAGATGTCACCCTGCTCTCCATCAGCTCCATGACCATGAACCAGCTGCAACAGACAGCCACCCAGGTCGGCAGGGCCACCAAAGAGGGCCGGGAGGCACTGATCCACTATCACAAACGGCTGGTCCTGCCAATGGGCTGTTTTATCCTGAGCCTGCTCGGCCTTCCCCTTGGACTCCAGGCCCGGGCAGGCAAGAGCGCAATTGGCATCCCTCTGGGCCTGGGATGTTTTATCCTCTATTATGTTCTGTTCACGGTTGGGAAAAATCTCGCTGAGACCTCTTCGCTCCCCGTTGGCATTGCCATGTGGTTTCCCAATCTCATCTTCCTTGCTTTTGTTTTGCTTTTTTTACGCCAGACCGCCAATGAACGGCCTTTTATACCCAAAACAATCTGCAATGGCTGTACCGCCCTGATTGCCAAAGTGCTGCCGCCGATCAAGGCAAAATTATGCGCATGGGTTCACCTGCCGGTTAAAAAAATAATTGCATGCCCCGGACAGAATATGCGGCGATATGAACAAACACGGGAGGAGCTTCTTGGCCCTGGCCACCTGACTGCCGGGACTGTGCATGGAAACGCGAAAGACATGACTTGTCATCTACCAGGATGTGAATCCTACTCCTGCCTCCACTGCACCATTGAATTCAAGAATATTGAGATAGCCGTGCGGGCTGGTTTTACCCCCTGCGATACCTGCAAGGCTATTTTAGAAAAACAGGACACAGTGACAGCAGACAAGGCGCTTCAATAACCACCTCCTGCCTGTTTATCGGGTTCATACTTGACACTGGGAGTCAGGCCATATAATCTGATATAGGAAGTTCAAGACCTGAAGCTGATCGCTGACAATTAACCACAGAATAGCTCAACACTCGCAAAGGCAATCCCCTCATGAATCATGAAACCTTTCTTTCAGACCTTTTCGCCAGCCTGCCCGAGGTCAATGGCGCTTTTCTCTTTACCCCTCAGTCGGGAATCCTTGCCAAGCAGCTTAATCATTTAACAAGCGATTTTAATCCATTGGCGATAGGGGAAAAAATAGCAAATATTGCGGCGATAGCTTCTGAGCAGTTGAATGATATCACCCAGATCGAGGTGAACTTTGACACCATGATCCTCTCAGGCCGCCTGCTCCCAAATCAAATCTGGCTTTTTCTCCTGCATACACCCGAACTCTCCAACGGCATGATTCGGATGGCCTTGCAGATGGCCCTGAATAACAGCAATCAGGAAAACGATGACACTCAGGTCTATCAAGCTGAGCCGCCTGTTGCGGACATGGTCGAGGATGTGACTACCACCAAGCTGCCGGTCACTCAGGAAGGAAAAAAAGAGGTCGACATTGAGGCCCTGATGTCCCCGGGAGCACCTCTGGCCAAGCATTTACATATTCTGCAGGATGAGCTCGCTAATTTTATCGGCCCGGCGGCAGTACCTGTCTTTCAGGAGGCCCTGACCACATGGTATAATACAGAACACACGCCCACTCTGAGTACCCTGAAAAACCTGATCCCGCTGATAGACAAAGAGATCGATGATGATGCGGATATCAACACCTTCCATACCCATATAAAAGACCTCTTTCCCCAGGAGTAGCATTATGGCCTCTGCTAAAGATTTTGACAGATTAGCCCAGATCGATGGTGTTGCCCATTACGTCCTGGTGAGTGGTGATGGCCAGGTTATCAGCCAGGACATGGAAGATGCGGCCAGTCTTGGCCCGATCATCGCCGCCGGCGGCACCCAATGCGACGCCCTTGCCGCCGACATGGGCGGAAATCGTTATATTCATCTCTGCATTGAACAGGAATCCGGCAACGATCTCCTGGTATTCTCACTGGGCCGCTACTACCTTGGCATCTTGAAACACGCAGAGAGTCAGCGTCAGGAAATTATTGACAATGTGATCTATTTTCTCAAGAATCTCTCCTGATGCTCCCTGCAAAAACCTCAGGGCCCGGGAAAAATCACAGGCAATATCTCGATGAAACTTCCATCCGCCAGTGAAATGCGGGAACTTGACCGGTCTGCCATTGAAGAATACGGCATCCCGGGCATGGTTCTCATGGAAAATGCGGGCCTGGGTACCGTTTTGATGATGGAGAAAGAGCTGGGCCCGGCTGCTGACAGCTTTGCCCTTATCCTTGTTGGTCCCGGCAATAATGGTGGCGATGGTCTGGTCATAGGGCGTCACCTGCACCAGCGCGGCTGCGAGCCGGTCTTTCTCTTCCTGGTTGCCCCGGAGAAACTGCAGGGAGATGCGGCCGGCAATCTGCACATTGTCAAAAAACTGGCGTTTCCTCTGCATGTGCTGGACTCGGTGGTCAGCGTCCAGACCCTTCCCGCTCTCTATCAGCAGCTGACTGCGACAGGCAAATCCTGCTATGCCATCATCGATGCCCTGTTTGGCACCGGACTGACCAGGACAATCGATGGCCACGTGGCCGAGTTGATCAGGCTCATTAATACCGAGGCATGGAGTGCCGGTATTCCCCGGATCGCTGTTGATATCCCCTCCGGTCTGCACGCCGATACCGGCAGGATTCAGGGCGCCTGTATCCCCGCCGATCATACCGCCACTTACGGCTGCGCCAAACCTGGACAACTGCTTCAGAAGGGCCTGGAGGTCTGCGGCAGTCTGCATGTTATTGATATCGGCATTCCCCCTGCGGCCCTGGCCACCCTTGCCGTCAAGCAGGAAGCGCTTACAAACCTGAAAGCGGCTCGCTCACTTGCCAAAATAAAACGGTCAGCCACGTCCCACAAGGGAAGCAACGGCCATCTTCTGGTCCTGGCCGGATCTATCGGCAAGACCGGGGCGGCTATTCTCAGTGCCAAAGGGGCTTTGCGAAGTGGATGCGGCTTGGTCAGCCTCTGCTGTCCCCAGAATCTCAACGCCATCTTTGAGACCCGCCTTGTTGAGGCCATGACCATTCCCCTTCCTGCCTCAAACTCAATACTCGGCATGGAAGATCTCAAAACCATTGAACAGCATCTGCACGGGAAAAAGGCTATTGTCTTAGGTCCCGGGCTGGGCATGGCGGAACAGACGGCCCAGCTTGTTCTGCACCTCTATCATACGGTAGAGGCCCCCATGATAATTGATGCCGACGCCCTTAACATCCTGGCACGTGCCAAAAATCAGCTCCAGGCCCCGCCTGGCCCGCGGATATTTACCCCCCATCCCGGCGAGATGGCCAGAATACTGGGAATCTCCATTGCCAAAATCCAGGAAGACCGGATTCAGGCAGCGCGGTCGGCGTGCCTGCTCTTTGATCAGTCAGCCGGACAGTGTACAGTTATCCTCAAGGGCGCCGGTACGGTTATCGTCTCAGAAGGAGGGAAGGCCTGGATTAATACCACCGGTAATCCAGGAATGGCGACAGGAGGAATGGGAGATGTCCTCAGCGGGATCATCGGGTCTTTACTCTGTCAAGGACTCAACCCGCAAGAGGCCGCCTGCACCGCTGTGTATCTCCACGGAATGGCCGGAGATGTATTACACGACATCATGGGCGCAGGTTACAGCGCGACAGAACTTGCCGACACCTTGCCCCAGAGCATCAAACAATTAACCAAACAAGGAGGTATCTCATGCTGACTGCCCGTGATATCATGAATCGCGAAGTGATTACCATAACAGATGAAGCAACCGTCAAAGAACTGGCCAGGATTTTGTCAATCCACCAGATTGGCGGCGTACCGGTTATTAATGATAAGGGAAAGCTTGTCGGTGTGGTTACCGAAAGTGATCTGATTTATCAGACCAAAAAGGTCCACATCCCCACAGTTATCACTATCCTCGACTCCGTCTTTTATCTTGAAAATCCAGATAAAATGGAAGAGGAGATGAAAAAAATGGCCGGCATCAAGGTAAAAGATATTCTGACCAGTGTCCCCATCACCGTCACCGAGGACACCCCATTGGATGAAATCGCCACGATCATGGCAGAAAAGAGTGTTCACACCCTGCCGGTTATGAATAAAGAAACATTGGTGGGAGTCATCGGCAAAAAAGATATCATCAGAACCCTGATAGATTAGGCGCTGTTATGAAAAGAGCAAAGATTCTCTTGCTCTTTTCATTTACAGTACCTTATGCCGCTTCAAAGAAATAGCCAATCTTTTCCGGCTATTTCTTTGAGTGGCGTCTAGCAGATAACATCCAAGGCAGACTCCGTCCGGCCAGCCGCAGCAAGAAAGTAACAAGGGCTGCGGTGACCGCGATGAGGTGTAACCAGGAAAAAACCACCAAGAAAAACGTAGCCTGTCTTGTGTTTTTCTATTTCCTCCCCCCTTTTGTGAGAGCCGGTACACACATCGACCAGAATAATCCTTTCTGTGTGCTGTAGTTTGCCGTCACACTTTTTGATGCACTCATATTCACCGTACAGGTGACCCCTGAAGCCGAATCACAACCTCCCCAACTGCTGAACGCAGTATTCCCATCGGTTACAGGCGCGGTGAGCGTAATAGTTGTCCCATCGGCAATGCCAGTCTTACTGTAGTTGGTCGTCCCGGCATAGGTCAAGGGAGAGGCGCTAATCGCCACGTTCGAGGCACCCGAAGAATTTACCGTCAACGTATAGGTCGGATTGTGGGGTATGGACGCCAGCGCCGCAACCAGATCGATACGCGGTTTGACGATGGAGTTCCGGTAGTCGGTCACGGGAACGCCGGTGGTCGTCAACACATTGAGCGCGTTGTTAACCGAGATGTCCGGCACCGCCTGCTTGAGTAGTGCCCAGGCACCCGCCACCTGCGGCGCGGCCATCGATGTGCCGTGGTAAATGGCATATCCGGTACCCGGAACAGATGAGTTGATTGCCGAGCCAGGGGCCAACAGGTTGAGGAAGGACACCGAGTTGGAATAGCAGGCAACCTTGTCAACCGTGGAACTTGCCTCGCTGCAGATCGACCATCTGGCCGACAGGCCGGCTTCATCCCAGATGGACCCAACGCTGATGGCACTCGACACGCAGCCAGGTGCATCCATGCTATCCGTATAGGCGCTGTTACCGGAAGAAATAACGGTGGCGACGCCAACGGCACGAAGATTATCGATTGCCGCCTTGATCGACAAATTGTCATTATCGCAGGTCGCCTGGTCGTAATAGCGGCCACCTCCCAGGCTCATGTTGACGGCCGCGATGTTATAGGAATTACGCAAGGCATAGACACGCTCCAGCCCCTTTATCTGGTCGGAGTCCCAGCTTAACACACAGGGTACCGTATTACCGCAATAGTTAGTCGAATTGAAACGGGAAAACACCTGAATAGCGATCAGATTTGCGCCCCGCGCAACGCCGGAGAAAGCTTCCCCTGCACCGGCAGCAATGCCTGCCACATGCGTGCCGTGTTCACAGCCCACAGCACAATTGACACCTGAGCCATTGGCAGTCGATTCGGTGGTTCCGTCCGGACACACGGTACTCGAGCTGTAGGTGACATTATTGGTTGAATAGCAGGCCTCGGAAACCACTTTGTCCTTCAGAAAGGGATGCCCTTTGTCAACACCGGTATCCAGTATCACCACGACCTGTCCGCGACCATCGTAACCTGCCGCCCACGACGATGTCGCGCCGATCAACGGGCTGCTTTCCGCTAGTGTTGCGGCTCTCAAGGCATCTTCCTCGATACTGAGCACATTGCTGTCCGCGGCAAGCGTGTCCAACTCGTCAACACTTACTTCCAGCGCCAGAAACGGAATGGTTTCGAAGCGGCTTGCTTTCTTCAGCCCGCCATGGACAACTGCCAACCGGTGAAGGACGGCGGCCTGTGCCTTGCCGATGTCGAGGCGTTGCGTTGCTGCTTCGACCTCAGCCAGTTCACCTTCGGGAGCAAATACCGTGCGTACACCGACAATCAGCCGCACATTCCCTTTTTCCTGGGCCATCGTGCGCAGCCGCGTCAGCTTGTTGGCCATGGCCCGGTCGTTTGCGCTGGCCGCTGCCACTGTAGCCCCGGCAGGATTGGTCAACAGAGCGCGCCCTGCGGCCCAGGAAGGGGAAACAGTCAACAGCAAGCCCCCGAGTGCCAATGCTGTACGGAATAAAAAAGTTTTCATCGCACGATCTTCCTTGCCTCAGTTGATAGCTCTAAACAGTGCTATCACCCAAGAATGTTACTACGGAATAAAAAAATTGTTCATCCTGACAACATCTCCCCTGGTCCAGCCTGTTTCAGGCCAGCCGCAGCAAGGCATTGACAATGGCTACGGCAACCGGGCTTCCGCCCTTGCGGCCAAGGGCGGTGATAAAAGGATAGTCTTTCTGCGAAAGAAGCTCTTTGGATTCGGCGGCATTCACAAAGCCCACCGGCACCCCTACCACCAGATCAGGCATGATCTTGCCGGCCGCAATGAGCTCCATCACCGCCAGCAGGGCAGTGGGGGCATTGCCGATGGCAACGATCCCGACGTTGTCATCCGCCGCCAGGGCCAGGGCCGTCTCGGAGCGGGTCAGTCCCAGATGACTGGCCTGGGCGGCAACCTCCGGCTCTCCCACCCGGCAGATCACCTTGCCGCCAAATTTTCCCAGAAAAGGACGACTGATCCCGGCAGCTGCCATGTTCACATCGGTCAACACATTCTTTCCCGCCCGGATCGCGGCAAGCCCGGCAGCAATGGCCTGTCTGTGAAAGCGCAGATTGGCGGCGAAGCCAAAGTCCCCGGTGGCATGGATGACCCGGCGCACAATGGCAAACTCTTCCAGATAATAATCGCTTATTAAACAGCCGGTCTGACCGGCAAACTCGCGCTCAATGATCCGAAAACTCTCCGCCTCGATCTCCAACGGCTTTATCTGCTGTAATGTAACCATGTTTATCCCTTTTGTGCCTGCATGATATAATTATAAAAAGCATCGACGTTCTTTTCTGTCCGGCCAAAGTGGAGATGGATATACCCGCCCACCGCATTGCCAACCTTGAATCCTTCCGTCCGCCCATCCTCCAGCTGGTAGATGGTCTCAACATCCGGGGCCATCCGCTCAATCACCGAATAATGAAACTCGTGACCGTGCAGCACCTCGCCTTTCCCCCCCCACAGACAGTCCCTGTTCAGACGTGGCTGACGATAGCCAAGGCGGGACAGGCGACTTTGCATCCGCACCGTTGCCGGAAAAACCCCGGCCATTGCGTGCGCCTTTCCATCCAGGTCGATCAACTCCTCACACAGGTACATAAATCCGCCGCACTCCGCATGGATCACGCCGCCGCCATGTGCCCAGGCGGCAATGGCAGAGCGCATCGAAACATTGCGACTCAGGGCCTCGGCATGGAGTTCAGGATAGCCGCCGCCAAGATAGAGGGCATCCATCCCTGGGGGAAGTTTTTGATCATGTAAGGGACTGAACGGGAGCAGCTCAAAGCCGGCTTTTTCCAGGATGGCCAGGTTGTCTTCATAATAAAAACAGAACGGCAGATCACGGGCCACGGCCAGTTTGAGCGGTGACCGCCAGGGATGGCCGGATGCCGCGGGAGCCAGGGCCGGAGTCCTGGCTTCGTCTCGCTTATGTGGCGGAAGCGGGCTGATCTGAAATCCAGGGGAGGATGAGACAACCGGCTGGTCGTCCCTATTTGCTCCAAGGGACAACAGGGCATCGAGGTCAATGTGCTTTTCAACGGCAGCAATCAGACCGGCAAGCTGGCCAGCATTCAACGGCGCCTCTTCTCCCATATGCAGGCCAAGATGACGATCGGGGATCTCAAAGCGGATGTCGCGCGGGAAAAATCCCAATATTTGGGCCTGACAGGAGAGCTCCACCGCCCCGCGGATCAGTTCGATATGACGAGGGGAACCGACCCGGTTGAAGATCACCCCTTTGATCTGCACGTCAGGATCATACATCTCAAAGCCCTTGAGCACCGCCGCCACACTCTCGGCCGCTGAACGGGCGTCAATGACCAGAACAACCGGCAGGGCCAGGGCCTTGGCCAGAGCGGCCGAACTGGAGGAACCGCCGTCGAAAAGGCCCATCACCCCTTCCACCACCGCCACCACTCCCCCACCCTGACCAGAGAGCCGCTGATGAAAGGTGTTCCGGCAAAATTCCCGGCCGCACATCCGCAGATCAAGGTTGGATGAAACCCGGCCCGTCACCATCCGGTGCAAGGTGGGGTCAATAAAATCAGGCCCGCACTTGAAGGGCTGAACCGTCAGTCCCCTCGCCTTGAAGGCCGCCAGAATCCCCAGGGTCAAGGTGGTTTTCCCGGAACCGCTTGCGGTACCGCCGATCAGGAAGGTAGAAATCCGGGAAGCAGAGGGCAAAGGACATGGCTCAGAGGTTGGGGCATCTTTTTGTGGCATCATTTCACCAGCACAGCGTTATTCGTCTCAACAAAAGCAGGAACATCAACACCAGCGCCGAACCCACCAGCATCAACCGATTGGTGACCAGGATATCGGTAGCCACAAGCTCGCGCGACCGATCCCCCATGGTTGGTTTGGCCACAGTTTGACCAAAATAGACGGAAGCCCCGCCCAATTGCACCCTAAGGGCCCCGGCTACCGCCGCCTCCGAATGACCGGAATTAGGGCTGGCATGACACAAACGGTCCCGGAGAAAAATCCGCAGGGAGTTCTTCCCATCCAGACCAAGAAGAAAAGAGGCCACCACCAGCAACAGGCCGCTCAAACGGGCCGGGATAAAGTTGACCGCATCATCCAACCTGGCCGCAGCCCAGCCAAAGGCCAGGTAGCGCTCATTTTTATAGCCGAACATGGAATCCATGGTATTCACCGCCTTATACCCCATGGCGCAGAAGGCCGCCAGCACGACCGGGTTCATCGCCAGATACGGGGCACCAATCGCCCCCAGCACCCCATAAAAAAGAGGGGCTGCCACCCCATCGACCATATTCTCGGCCACTGTTTCCACACAGGCCCGGATCACTCCGGCCCGGTCAAGGGCGGCCGTATCCCGGCCCACAATCATCCCCACCGCCTGACGTCCGGCCTGAAGACCGGCATCCCCTTCCTGTTGCAGGGCCGCAAAGACTTCGCGGCTATGACGGATCAGATCCCTGGCGGCAACCGAGGTATAGAGGAGAAAGACCGCCAAACCGGCAACCAGCAGGGGCGAAATAAACGCGGCAATCTGAAACAGAACGGCAACCAGGGTAAGGGTTATGGCGAGAACGGCAAGGACTGTCGCCGCTCCCGCCAACCGCTTGTTTGGGGAAAATCGGCGAAAAAACGCCTCAAACCTGACACAGAACCAGCCGATAATCCGCACCGGATGGGGAAACCAGCGGGGATCGCCCAAGAGCAGGTCAAGGGCCAGGGCGCAGAGGAGCTGCAACTCAAAAATTTGCAAAGACATCGTAATCGCTCGGATTCTTCAGGCTGTTAATCATTTCCGGCAAGAAGCGCACTCAGTTAACAGAACTTTGCCCGAACCCTGTCAACAATCGCCGTCAATTCCGACAATTTAAGCCAGTGCAGAACCACGGTATAAAGAGATGCCGCCAGAATAATCAACAACAAGACGGCCAGGAGTTGTTGCATCAGACTGCCGATCAAAAGGCCTGCCAGAAGCATCCTGGCAACATAGAGGAGCAGACTCATACAGAGAGTGGCGACAAGGATCTTGGCCAGCCCTTTAAAAAGTGTTTCCAGCGAATAGCCCTCCATTTTTCGGTAAAGCACCGCGCTTAAAAAGAGAAAGTTCAGGAACATGGTGCAGGAGGTGGAAAGGGCAATGGCCTTATGTTGAAAGACGGTGATGGTCAGATTGATGATCAGGATATTGGCAATAACCGCCAGGAAACTGGCCATTACCGGAAAACGGGTATTATCAAGGGCATAGAAGACCGGCACCAGAATCTTGTTGGCCGAATAGGCAAAAAGCCCGACCGCATACAGGGTCAGGGTCTGGGCAGTGGCCACCGTATCAAGGGCAGTAAAGGCCCCGCGTTCAAAGATCAGGCGGATAATCGGTTCAGAAAGGAGGATGAGCCCGGCGGTGGCCGGGATGGTCAGGCAGAACACCATGGTCAGCGAAGAGACCAGGGTATCGCGCATGGCGGGGATATCTTTGATGGCGGCATGTCGGGCCATGACCGGCATAATGGCAATGGAAAAAGCGACGCCAAAGATGCCGATAGGCAATTGCACCAGGCGGAAGGCGTAATTAAGCCAGGAGACGGAACCTTCTGCGCAGGACGCGGCAAAGCTGGTGTTGACAAAGATATTGATCTGCGTGGCCGAAAGACCGATGGTGGCCGGAACCATCAGCCGGAGGATGCTGTGCAGACCGGGATCACGCAGATCCAGATGGGGAAAGAAGCGGAATCCGGTCCGGAAAAGCGCCGGCAACTGGACCGCCAGTTGCAGCACTCCGCCGATCAAGGTGCCAAAGGCCATGCCAACAATGGCCGGATGGCCAAAACGGGGCAGGATCCAGGCCAGGGTCACGCCGCCGACAATCGAACCAAGATTGAAGAAAGAAGAGGCCATGGCCGGAACAAAGAATCGCCCCTTGGTATTCAGCATCCCCATGACCACGGCGGCCAGCGAAATGAAGACCAGGAATGGCAGCATGATCATGGTGAGCGTGGCAGTGAGTTCCGTCTTGCCGGCAATTTTAGAAAAATCAGGGGCCAGGAGCGAGACCAGAGGCCCGGCCATAAAGATACCCAGCAGGGTAAGAAGAGAGAGCAGAATGGTAAAAAAAACCAGGACATTAGAGGCCAGACGCCAGGTTTCTTCCTGGGTCCTGTTCATATCATAGCGGGAAAAGATAGTCACAAAGGCGGCTGACAACGCCCCTTCCCCGAAAAGATCCCGAAGCAGGTTGGGAATCCGGAAGGCCACCACAAAGGCATCATAGGCAAAGCCCGCGCCGAACATCGCCGCAAAGATCTGTTCCCGCACCAGCCCCAGCACCCGGCTGCACATCACCGCTATCCCCACGGTCCCGGCCGATTTTGCTATTGCCGCATGCTGTCGTGCTTTTTCCGTCACCTTGCTTTCCTTTTATTCCTTTTACCACGCTGCCCATCACGCTGACCCACCACTCTATCAGCCGCTATACATACCTTTTTCGTCTTGTTTTTACCAGAGAATCATGAGGATTTCTGCTCATGTCACAACTCCTTTACCGCCCCCTAAACATCAATCCCCATCAATCACCCTTGACTTTATAACCGCATTTTGAATATATAATTGATAGTTCCTTTATAATTTATTGATCCATTAAAATCTATCAGCAGAAAACTTCGTGGGAATGATCCAGGGTATTTTCACGAGCCTTCACACAAGGAGATATGCATGCAAGATATTAATATGATCCGGAATATTGCCATCATCGGGCACGGACATTGCGGAAAAAGTTCTTTGGCCGAGGCCATGCTCTATACTGCCGGCAAGATCAAGAGACAGGGCAAGGTTGATGATGGCACCTCTACCATGGATTTTGACGAAGAAGAAATTCGGCGCAATCTCTCCATCAACTCCTCTTTCAATAATTATATCTGGAAACGTCATGAGACCTTCCTCATCGATACCCCCGGAGATGATAATTTTCTCAATGAGACCTACCAGGCGGTTCAGATCGCCGACAGCGCGCTTTTTATTATTGGCGCGGTCCTTGGGGTTAAAGGTCAGACTATAAAATTTGCCAATTTTGTTGCCGACAACAAACTCCCCTGTCTTCTTTTTATCAATAAAATGGATCGGGAACGTGCCAATTTCCAGAAGACTCTCGATGAGATAAAGACCCTGCTCCCTATTAACCCGGTTGTTCTTCAGATACCCATCGGCGCGGAAGAGGGGTTTAAGGGACTGATTGATATCACCACGAAAACGGCATGGCTCTTTGACAACGTTACCGGCACAAAAAAAATAGATATCCCCGACGATCTTGTTGATCAGGTTGCTGAGTACCATGAAAAGCTGATGGAAACAGTGGCGGAGACCGACGACGATCTCATAGAACGGTTTCTCGAAAATGGCGAATTGACCGAGGTTGAGATCAGATTTGGTTTAAGAAAAGGAGTGGCAAGCGGGAGCATCGCCCCTGTCTGTCTGGGTTCCGCCCTGCTCAACAAGGGAATTTCCTCCCTGCTCGATACGATCAATGACATCCTGCCTTCCCCGGCTGAACGTCCGCTGCTGGTGGGTGCTCATCCGGTGACCGGTGAGATCGAGAAGCGCAAGCCCTTTGCCAATGAACATTTTTCGGCCATGGTCTTCAAGACTATGGCTGACCCCTATGCCGGCCGACTCACCATTTTTCGCGTTTATTCCGGCACCCTTTCCGGCGATTCGTTTTATAACGCCAGTAAAAAAGTGAACGAACGTATTGGCCAGCTTTATTTCCTCGAAGGCAAGGAACAACGAGCCGTTGACATGGTTGGGCCGGGAATGATTGTGGCGGTCGCCAAGCTAAAAGAGACCACAACCGGCGACACTCTTTGTGATGCCGGTCATCCCATTATTTATCCTCCTCCGCAATCATTTACCCCGGTCATCTCCTATGCAGTGCACGCAAGACAGGGCGAAGAGGAAAAGCTCTTCTCCGCCCTTACCAGAATCCTTGATGAAGACCTCACCCTGCGCCTGATCCGTGACCAGCAAACCGGAGAGGTCCTGCTTTCTGGTATGGGACAGGTCCATCTGGAGGTGGTCGGGGCCAGGATCAAAAGAAAATTTGGTGTGGAGCTAGAACTGACCCTGCCGAAGATTGCCTATAAAGAGACCATCAAGGGCAAGGCCAGGGTCCAGGGCAAGCATAAAAAACAGAGTGGCGGCCGGGGTCAGTTTGGTGATTGTACCATTGAGATCATGCCGCTGGCCCATGGCAGCGGATTTCTCTTTGAGGATAAGATCGTGGGCGGGGTTATTCCCCAACAGTATCGTCCGGCTGTCGAAAAAGGCATTATCGAGGCCATGGAAAAAGGCGTTCTCGCCGGATATCCGGTGGTTGACCTGAAAGTTGACCTGATTGACGGTTCCTATCACACCGTGGACTCCTCCGAGATGGCCTTTAAGGTAGCCGGCTCACTGGCCTTTAAAAAAGGTGCCCAGGAGGCGGGTCTGGTGCTGCTTGAACCCTATACAAAAATGACCATCCGGGTTGCCAAGGAGCATGTGGGTGATGTCATGGGAGATCTCAACTCCCGACGAGGCAAGGTGATGGGCATGGATGCCGATGCCAAGCATGAAATCATTATCGCCCAGGTTCCCCTGGCGGAAGTACAGCGTTACGCCACCGATCTGACCGCCATGACCGGCGGCCTGGGCTCTTTTACGGTGGTCTTTTCCCACTATGAAGAGATGCCGGCCCATATTGCCGAGAAGATTATTGCCGCCAGCACTGAAGAACATAGGTAGGTAGACTGAAGGCTGAAGACCGAAGGTAGAAGGCCGAAGGTAGAAGGCCGAAGGTTTTTTACTTCAGCCTTCAGTCTTCAGCCTTCAGTCAGTCTATGCCAGAATGGCAGAAGAATCCATCATTCGAGACAGATATGAGACACGAGGCCGGCAGGTTCAGTTGCGCAGTGCTCACCATGAGCGACAAAGGGTCGCGGGGTGAGCGGGTTGATGAAAGCGGGGCCATGCTCCAGGAGATGCTGCGGAAAGAAGGGTATCAACTGCGGGCGTATACAATGGTTCCCGATCAGATCGAGGCCATTACTAAAATCCTGGTGCAGTGGGTGGATCAAGACAAAATCGACCTGATCGTGACCACCGGAGGAACTGGGGTCTCACCTACCGACGTGACTCCGGAGGCCATGCGGGGTGTCATCGAAAAGGAGATCCCCGGTATGGCCGAGGCCATGCGCGCGGCCAGTCTGCTCAAAACCCCCCATGCTGTTCTTTCGCGGGCCATGGCCGGAATCCGGGGAAGAAGCCTGATTATCAATCTGCCCGGCAGCCAGAAGGCCGCCAGAGAAAACATTGAAGTCCTCCTCCCTGCCCTGCCCCATGCCCTGGACAAGATTCAGGGCGGAACCGGCGACTGTGCTCATTTGCGGTAAACTTCCCTCTTTGATGACTGTTCCCATAAACAAGAAGGGGCGTTTATCGTGAGATAAACGCCCCTTCTTGTTCCAGCGGAAACGTATTGCTATCTGCAATCAATTGATCAGTTCAACCTGCTCCTCTTCATCATTCTCGGTGGCCACAATTTCACCAATGATAGAGGCCTTTTCACCAAGCGCTCCGAAGTGATGGACAACGTCATCGGCAACAGCATCTTCAACAATGGCCATCAGGCCAATGCCCATATTAAAGGTGCGATACATCTCCTCCATGGGAATGTTCCCTTTCTCACTCAAGAAAGTAAAAACAGGCGGCACTTTCCATGCAGAACGGTCAATAATCGCCTTGCAGCTTCGCGGCAATATCCGGGGGACATTATCAATGAAACCGCCACCGGTATTATGAACCATGCCGTTGATTCTATAATGTTTTAATACACCCAGCACCGCCTGGACATAAATTCGGGTGGGCCTGAGCAGTTCTTCACCAAGGGTGCAGCCGAATTCGTCCATCTGCTGATCAACCGACAGCCCAAGATCCTGGAAACAGACCTTTCTGACCAGTGAGTACCCATTGGAATGGAGGCCACTGGAGGCCACGCCGACAATCTTGTTGCCGACCTTGATCTCAGAGCCATCAATAATAGCATCACGATTGACAATACCCACCACAAAACCGGCGAGGTCATAATCATCACCGTTATACAGGCCCGGCATTTCAGCTGTTTCCCCGCCCACCAGAGAACATTTTGCCTGCCGGCAACCCTCGGCAATCCCCTTGACCACCTCGGTGGCAATATGCAGATCCAGCTTGCCTATGGAGAAATAATCAAGGAAACAGAGAGGTTTGGCCCCACCGACAATGATATCATTGACACACATGGCCACAAGATCAATGCCGATGGTATCATGCTTATTGCAGAGTTGGGCAATTGCAAGTTTAGTACCCACCCCATCGGTGGATGAGACAATAACAGGTTGTTTATAGGTGTTGGTGTCAATGGCAAAAAGACTGGAGAATCCACCGATATCGTTCAGCACCCCACGTTGATGCGTCGAGGCGACAATATCTTTAATTCCTTTGACAAAGGCATTACCTTTATCAATATCAACGCCTGCCTCACTGTATTTTGATTGTTGCAAATCGGTCATGTCAGAGAACCCTTACGTCAGGGGAATTAAGGTTATTCATTTGATTGTAAAAAAGACTCTTTCCACAATACATCAAGACTTCACAGATGAGCCATCTTATAAGGTGTGCTGAAAAAATGCAATATTAAAGCAGGACGAAAACAAAGTGAAATGGCTGTTATTCCTGACTGCCCGCCACCTCCCTTTCCGCGTTTTTTCCCAGAAAAAAAGAGATTGACGCGCCACTTCACCATAGCTATATTGCTATCTATCGATATAACTATACAATGGAGTGGCGATGAAAAATTTTATCAAGGTCATGAAGGCCCTTTCCGACCCGAATCGGGTCAAGATCATCAAGATGCTCCAGCAGCGAGAGAATCTGTGCGTCTGTGAGATCCGGGCGATGCTGAAGCTAGCCCAGCCCACTGTCTCCAAGCATTTGAAAATACTGGAAGAAGCGGGGATGATCGTTTCTGAAAAGGAAAAGCTCTGGGTCAACTATCGGCTGCACCCGGCCGGGGACTCACCCTACAGCGCCGCCATGCTCGCACAGCTCGAAGGCTGGCTGAACGAGACCCCGGAGCTTGCCGAGATCCACCAACTCCTGCCCGCCATCAACCGTATCGACATCTGTAAGCCCTGAGGAGACACGCCATGCAACCCATCACCCCCATAAAAATGCCCAATCCGGCGACAACCCCCCAGCCGGCCCCGCCGCTTACGGCCTGGGCAAAGATCAAATATCTCCTGACCGCCCTTGCCGGGCTTGGTCTCTGGTTTGCCATCTACTGGCAGTTGCACCGTCTGGCCGAGTTCCTTGCCTTTTCCCTGCTCGGTCTAAAGCCGGGCAGCCATCTGGGCGAGGCCGTGCTCTTTTTTTTCTACGATACCCCTAAGGTGTTGATGCTGCTCACCCTCATCGTCTTTGCTGTGGGCATCCTGCGTTCCTTCTTCACTCCCGAACGGACCCGAAAGATCCTGGCCGGCAAGCGCGAATCCGTGGGCAATGTCCTTGCCGCCCTGCTTGGCATCGTCACCCCCTTCTGCTCCTGCTCGGCCGTACCGCTTTTCATCGGCTTTGTCACTGCGGGTGTGCCGCTGGGTGTTACCTTCTCCTTTTTGATCTCCGCCCCCATGGTCAACGAAATCGCCCTGGTACTTCTTTACGGGCTTCTGGGCTGGAAGGTGGCGGCGATCTATATGGTGACCGGCCTTGGGGTCGCCATTCTTGCCGGCTGGACCATCGGCCGCCTGCAAATGGAGCACTACCTCGAAGACTGGGTACGGGAACTGCGCGTCAATGACGTTGATATTCCAGACGAAAAACTGACCTGGGCCGAGCGGTTCGGTCATGGCAAGGCAGCGGTTCGGGACATCGTCGGCAGGGTCTGGATCTATGTGATCGCCGGGATTGCGGTGGGAGGCGGAATTCACGGCTACGTGCCCGAGGGCTTCATGGCCTCGATCATGGGCAAGGAGGCCTGGTGGTCGGTGCCGGTGGCGGTGCTGGTCGGCATTCCCCTGTATTCCAACGCCGCCGGCATCATACCGGTGGTCCAGGCCCTGCTGGAAAAAGGCGCAGCGCTGGGCACGGTGCTCGCCTTCATGATGAGCGTCATCGCCCTGTCATTGCCGGAGATGGTCATTCTCCGGAATGTGCTCAAGCCGCGACTTATTGCGGTTTTCATTGGAGTGGTAGGCGTCGGCATCATGCTGGTCGGCTATCTCTTCAACATTATCATCTGATACGGAGGTCAATTATGGAAATCAAGGTACTGGGACCGGGATGCGCAAAGTGCGCAGAGGCTGAAAAAATCATGCGGGCTGCGGTCGAAGAGGCGGGTGCTACCGCCACCATCGAGAAGATCAGCGATTTTCAGCAGATTGCCAAGCACGGCGTTTTCTCCACCCCGGCGGTGGTCATCGATGGCCAGATCAAATGTGTCGGCAAGGTGCCTTCGAAGGGGGAAGCCTTGGCCTGGCTCAAAAAATGAGCAGGCGACAATCCCGCAGGATCTGATCCGGCTGGAGGTTTACTGGGCCTGACAGGTTTGCCTGTCGGTTAGACACGGAATTGACGAACAAAACGGGACACAAGGAGGAAGATCATGGATATCGACATCAAGATTCTGGGACCAGGATGCAAAAAATGTCTGGAAGTGGCGGATGTTGTTGGGATGGTGGCCAAGGAGCATGGCCTGCCGGTACAGATAGAAAAGATTGGCAATACCGAGAGGATTGCCGAGTTCGGCGTTTTGCTCACACCGGCCGTGGTCGTTGACGGAGACGTGAAATGTGCGGGCAGGGTGCCCACCCCCGCTGAGGTATTGATTTGGCTCAAAAAAGCAGGGGACAGAGAAAATCGACCGCTCTGACCAGTCATTTTCCCCTGTCAACACGGTCAAGCCGCCACCACCTATCGCCATGAAGAGGGATGAAATGTTCAACAAAATTTTGGTCTGCGTCGATCCTTACCCGCCGGGAGACACCCTCCTGTCCAATGTTCTTTCCCTAAAAAACTGTGGGGCCATGGAGGTTATTCTGGCTTATATTTTCGAGGCCGACACCCCCGGCCTTGATAATATGCTGACAGCCCAAGCCAGACCTGAGCTGGAACGCCAGCAAAGACTCCTGGAGGAGTCAGGGTTCAAGGTCTCCATGATAATACAAAAAGGCGTTCCGGCTCAGGCGCTGCACGGCCTTGCCGAGACACATGATGTATCGCTCATTGTTATCGGCACCCATTGTCGAGGAATTACCGAAACCATCGCCTTGGGCAGCATATCTGCCGACCTCCTTCATCTCACCCGACGGCCGGTGCTGCTCGGCCGCACCACGATGCCGGAAAAGTCAGTGCCTTATTCAAGCCGGGACCTGTTTGCCCATATCCTCTTCCCCACCGATTTTTCCGACACGGCCGAAGTTGCCTTCACCTATCTCGAAACCATGGTCAGCGCCATGAACTGCCAGGCAACCCTGCTGCATGTTCAGGATGGCACCCGGCTGGCCCAGCATCTCAGGCATCGTCTGCCGGCTTTGCAAAATCTTGATAAAACCCGACTGCAACGGTTGCAACTCTGGCTGGAGCGATCAGGAACAACAAAGGTGGAGGTGGAGGTTATCCAAGGGAGCCCTGGGGATGAGGTTGTGATGATGGCCAAGGCCAAGGACTGCTCCCTGATCCTGATGGGCACCCAAGGCAAGGGGATTACCCGAGAACTGCTGCTGGGCAGCGTGGCGCACCAGGTCGTCCGCCATGCCGAACAGCCGGTTCTCCTTATCCCCACGCCTCAGTAAACAAGACAGGGAAGATGTTGTGGATGATAAAATTTCAAGCCAATACAGAGAGGACGCCATGCTGCTGAAGGGATGGACAAAGGAAATTTCCCGAGCCGAATGCCGGCCCGAGGCGCAGACCGTGCACTGCATCGCTCGACTGGAACAGAATATCGGCGAGGTGATTCCCTATCTGAACGCAGTGCTTGGCGGCTTTTCCTATGTCAAGGAACCGCCCTCGGTCACCTTTCGTTCCCAGGGCAAGCTGATCTCCGTGCATGATGACCATATCGCTATCAATGCCCTGCAGGATGCCGAAGAGGCGGAAAAAATCCTGCGGTGGCTGCAAGGGGAAATCAATGACGCCTGGAGCAAAAGAACTGAAATCACCCCCAGTTTTCAGGCGGCTCCACGCCCCCAGGTCTTCGAGATCCTGCGCCTGCTGCCCAAAACGAATTGCCGAAAATGCGGCCAGCCCACCTGTATTGTTTTTGCATCTCTGGCCATGGAAGGAGGACTGGGGACGGACGACTGCCCTGATCTCACTCCTGACAACAATAAAAAACTCCAGGAATACCTCGGCCGGTTTCGGTTTGACTGGTAGGCCGGAAATGAAAAACACTTTATATCACAAGGAGGTTTGAAATGGATGAGAACTTTACCAAACCATGGCACGGAATCAACCGGGAAAAAATTTCCTGGAATCCCACCGTGGATGAGGAGCTGTGCATCGGCTGCGGCCTGTGCGTTACTGGCTGCGGGCGCATGGTGTATCGCTTTGATTTTGAGAAGAAGAAACCGGTGGTTGTCGATCCGCTTCACTGCATGGTCGCCTGTGTGACCTGCGCCAACACCTGCCCACAATACGCCATCAGCTTTCCACCCTTGAGTTTTGTGCACCGGCTGATCAAGGAGAACCATCTCATGAAGCAGGCAAAGGACGTTCTTGCCGACAACCGGGACAAATATGCGTTAAGGGGAAGTAAAAAGTCATGAATATTTCCCCAACGACACACCAGAAAAAGCCATGGCTGGGCGGCGCGGTGTTGCTTTCACTGTTGCTCGCCCACTCGGCGCACGCCATCACTCTTCAGGAGATGCTCACTGCCGTGGCCCGGCAACCTGGCGTTGCTGTAAGCGAACTTACGGCTCGGGAGGGGACCCTGCGTGAACAGGCGGCGACAGCGGCCCTGTTACCGCGGATCAACGGTTTTGGTAAGGCCGAATTCTACAACTCGCCTACCAACCTGCGGCCCATGCCGCCTACCGAGATCAATGTCCAGGCCGGTGATTCTATTCCCTTTTCCCGTGACATCCTGCGCTATGGGCTGACCCTCGACATGCCGCTCTTTGTCAAATCACTCTACGACCTCAGGCAGAAGGCCACTCTGCTTGCCGAAAAGGCAAGCCTTGCCCATACTCTGGAACTCTCCAGCCGGAAAGCGGCGGTGGTGGCTGCTAACAGCGGCCTTGTCTATCTGCTCGGCCTGGACAAGGCCATTGATGCCCGCCTGGTGTCTCTTACCAAGACCCATGAGGACATGGGACTCAAGGTCCAGATCGGCCGCATGGCTGAGGTGGAACTCCTCAAGGTGGAAAGCGCCGTCAACGACCTGAAGGCCCAGAAAAATGAACTGGCCACCAAGATCCTCGACATCCGTAAGGATCTTGAGACCCTCACCGGTCTGGAGATCACTGAACCGGCAACCATGACCATGACCGGTGAGCTGGTTGCAGCGCCCTATATGGGAGAAAAAATTGCCGAAAAAGAGGCCGCTGCGGCCCGTGAGGAATGGCAGCGGAGCAAAAGCGCCTGCTATCCCGGCCTCTACCTGACCGGCAGCCTGTCCGGCAATGACGGCGTGGCATACAACACGGATGAACACATCTATCGGGACTACGGCTTTATCGGGCTGACCATCCAGATGCCGCTTTTTGACCAGACCCTGAGCGTGGAACAGAAAATCGCCCAGAGCCGGCTCCACAAGGCGGAAAAGGAGATGGAGGCAACCCGCATCAGTCTGGCCGCCCAGGAAAAGAACTTTAAGGGCAAACTGCCGGTGGTCGAGGAGTCACGGACCATCGCGGCGCAGTCGCTTACCAACAGCGAGCAGATCCTGGCTGTAGCGCGGCTGTCGCTGGAGCAGGGCCGCACCACCACTGAGGAATACCTGCGCCAGGAGGCCCAGGTGCTGACCGCCCGCGCCGCCCTCTATCAGGCTGAAAACGACAAATGGCGCATCATCACTCAACTGGCCGTGCTCTACGGCGCCGATCTGCAGGAGATCACCCAATGAAAAAAATCATCGCCCTTCTTCTTGTTCTTGTTCTGGCCCTTGGTGTGGTCCTGCTGGTGAAAAAGCGCCAGGCCAATCTGACCAAGGCCCCGGTGGCCAAAGTCCTGCCCGTGGTGACCGAGACCGTTACCCTCAAATTGGGCCAGGTCACCCTGACCACGCCCGCCATGGCCATGGTGGCCAGCGATCTATCCACCACCCTTGCCACCAAGGTCACCGGCCGGGTGCTGGCTGTCCATAAAAAGCAGGGCGACCGGGTCAAACAGGGCGAGAAGCTGATCGTCATCGACGCCAGTGACCTCGACGCCAAGAAAGCGGCCCTGAGCGCCAAGCTCGAAGGCCTCAACTATGACCTCGCGGTCCAGCGGGAAAACCATGAGCGCACCATGAAGCTCTTCTCCATCAAAGGCGCGTCCCTGGAACAGACCCGCATGGAAGAGGCGGCCCTTGCCAATCTGGAAAAGGGAAAAGATAGCCTGGTCCAGAACATCCGCGAGATCGAGACCTTAAGCAGTTACTCCACCCTCGTCGCCCCGGTGGCGGGCACGGTGAGTGAGCTCCTGGTCAACAGCGGCGATATCGCCGTACCCGGCAAAGCGTTGCTGCGGATCGCCGCCGATCAGGGACTGTATCTCACCCTCTCCCTGCCCGATTCCATCACCCCGCAGGGGCTGATCGTCAACGGTGCCATCATCAAGGCCGTGCCCCGGAACCAGGCCTCGGCCACCGGTCTGGTCCAGTATGTGGCCCCGCTTGCCGAGAACGGCATCATGGTCGAGGGCCAGTATCTCAACCTGCAGGTGGTGCTCTTTGCCGGTAGCGGCGTGCTGGTGCCGATGGACGGCCTGCTCACCATGGGCGGCAAGGCTTACGTCCTCGTTCTTGAAGGCGATCTTGCCCGGAAGATGCCGGTGACCGTGATCCATCGCGGCAGCGAAGGGGCAGTGGTTGGCGAAGACCTTACCGGTCGGGTTATTCTGGTTGCCAAGCCGGACATCCTGTTACGGGCCGCAACCGGAGTACCGGTGCAGGCAAGTGCCCAGCAAGGTGGCACCGCTCAGGCGGACAAGAAAACGCAGGCTGGAGGACGCAAAGATGACTGATCTCGCCTCCAGTAGCAAGGAGTCAAAAAAAGGGCTGTTCGATTTCTTTTATACCCGGCCCTATCTCCTCTACAGTCTTATTGCCTCCTTTTTTGTCCTTGGGATCTACGGACTGGCGGTCATGCCCAAGAATCTCTTTCCCGACTCTGACCGGCCGACCGTCGTCGTCATGACTCAGGTGCCGGGCGGCACCCCCAACGTGGTGGCGGCCACGGTGAGTAAGCCCATCGAGATGGAGCTTTCTTCTCTGGCACTAATCCGTCAGGTCAGTTCCACCAACATCGCCGGCATGTCCATTGTCACCGCCGAGTTTGAATACGCGAAGGGGCTGGATCCAGCGGCGGTGGATGTGAACAACGCCATCAACAAGGTGCGGGGCAAGCTGCCCGCCGGGACCAACCCCTCCATCTACACCACCGGCGCCTTCACCCTGCCGGTGGATATCTTCGCCCTGACCCCAAAAGGCGATACGCTTACCGTAGAGGATATCCGCAAGATTGTTGACAGCGACATCAAGCCGGCCCTGCTCAGGACTCCGGGCATCGGCAATGTCGAGGTCTTCGGCGGCTACCAGTCCGCCATCACCATCCGGGTTGACCCCTTCAAGGCCAAGGCCCATGGCGTTGTTCTCGACAAAATCGCCGCCACCATTTCCGCACTCGACCGTGACGTGCCGGTGGGTTTTGTCAAGGGGGCCGACTCCTTCTACACCCTCACCTCCTACGGCGAACAGGACCGGGTGGACGAGCTGCGCCTGCTGCCCGTCGCCCCCAATGTGAGCTTAGGCGATATCGCCACCATCGACTGGCGGCACCAGACCCGCTTCTCCGGCTACCTCGGCAACGGCCAGCCCGCCATCGCCGTCGCAATCCAGCGGGCCCCGGGCGGTTCGGTGCTGGACACCTCCAAGGCGGGCCGGGCCGAGATCGAAAAGCTGAAAAGCCGTTACCGGAACATCGACTTTCAGCTCGCCGACACCCAGCGGGTGCTGATCGAGACCGCCAACAAAAACATGCTGGAGGCCCTGCGCGACTCCATCATCTTCACCCTGCTGGTGATCCTGCTTTTCTTAGGCAATTTCCGGGCGATCATCGCGGCGCTTGCCTCCATCCCCATGGTCTTTTTCGGCACCATCGCTATCCGCTGGCTCATGGGCGGCGACCTCAACATCGTCGTCTATACCGCCATCATCCTGGCCCTCGGCATGCTGGTGGACGACGCGGTGGTGGTACTGGAGAATATCGAGCGCCACCTCAAGGAGATGAAAGAGGGGTTGGAAACGGCCATCATCCAGGGCACCAAGGAAGTGGTGGGGCCGGTCTTCGCCGGCACGGTGGCCACCATCGCCATCCTCTTCCCCATTCTCTTTGTCGGCGATTTTCCCCAGCAGATCTACCGCCACCTGATCTCCACCCTGATCATCGCCCTGCTGGTCTCCTATTTTCTCTCCATCACTTTCATCCCCAGCATCTGTTTCTTCCTCTACCGCAAGGGCCACAACAAGACGCGGGTGGAGGTCTGGCTGGAGGGGTTCTATGAAAAGAGCTTCGGCCGCCTCATCGGCCCTTATGTCGCCATGCTGCGATTTTCCGCCGGCGGCCATTCGGTGCTGCGGCGGGTGCTCATGACCCTGGGGGTGGTCGTGGTGCTGGTGCTCAGCATGAAAAATATCATGCCGGTCATCGGCAAGGACGTGATGCCGCCCATGGATACCGGGATCATCAAGGCCCAGCTGAAATTCTCGGCCAACGAGACGGTGGAGACGGCGGAGCAGCGGCTGGCGCCGGTTCTCGCCTGGCTGCACGCCCAACCCGAGGTCAAAATGAGTTCCGTCACCTTCGGCTCGGAGCCGGGGGTGCTCTCCCTGGGATCCGGATCGCTGCCCACAGAGGCGAAGATGACCATCAACTGCGTCAACCGCTTTGAACGCAAAAAGGATATCTGGCAGATCGAGGATGAGATTCGGGCCAAACTGTTGGCCCTGCGCAATGTCAAGGCGGTCGATGTCTATGATTTCGGGGCCAGCGCCATGAGCTCCATCAAGGCACCGGTGGATACCCGGCTCTATGCTGAGGATTACCACCTCCTGCCGGCGGCGGCAAAAAAGGCTGCTGCCGCCATGGCTACGGTCAAGGGCTTTACCTCGGTGAACACCAGTTGGGACAACGATTTTACCGAGGCACGGCTGGAGATCGACACCAATCGGGCCCTCGATTATGGGGTGACCCCGGCTGCCATCGCCGCCCAGTTGCCCCTGGCCGGCATCCCCGTGGCCTTAAGCGGCAACCTGGTCTCCATGGACACCCAGTTCGTCCGGCTCTATTTTGACCATGGTTTCGACGACAATCTGGAAAATCTCAAGCTCATCCCCATCCAGACCGCCAAAGGGCCGGTGCCCCTGGCCGCCCTGGCGACCATCACCTACGATTTCACCGCCAGCAAGATCGAGCGCAACCAGATGCTCTACTCGATCGATGTCTCCGGCTACCGCCGCACCCGGCCCATTTCGATCTTGACCGCCGACACCGTGGCCGCGGTGAAAAAGGCCGGAATCACCGGCGTCCAGATCGATCAGCAGGGCGATATCTTCCAGATGCAGGACAGCTTCGCCAGGCTCATCAAGGCTATCAGCATCGGCGTGGTACTTCTGCTCCTCTGTCTGGTGGCCATCTACCAGTCAACGCGCATGGCCGTGGTCATGGTCCTGGTGCTGCCGCTGGCCCTGATCGGCGCCTCCTGGGGCATGCTCGCCTTCAACAAACCGAGCTGCATGCCGAGCATGGTCGGAATCATGCTGCTCTTTGGCATCATCATCAAGAACTCGGTGCTGCTGATCGACTTCTACCAGCAGCACCGCAGCCGTGGTGAGTCGCCCTTTGAGTCGGCAGTAGAATCGGTGCGGGTGCGCTTCCGGCCGGTGCTGATGACCGCCTTCGGCACCATCGCCGGCATGATCCCCATCGCCTTTGAGTGGGCCGTGGGGCTGGAAAAATTGTCGCCGCTGGCCGATGTCGCCATCGGCGGGCTGATCATCGGCACCATCCTGACCCTGATCTACATCCCCATGTTCGCCTACAGCGTGGAGAAGACAAATGGCGCATAATCACGACGACCACCACGGGCACGATAACACTCCTGCCGACTTCAGCCGGGCCTTTGCCATCGGCACGGCGCTGAACCTGATCTTTGTCCTGGTGGAGGGGGGCTACGGCTTTATGGCCAACTCCCTGGCGCTGATGGCCGACGCCGGCCATAACCTGAGCGACGTCATGGCCCTGCTCCTGGCCTGGGGCAGCATGATCATGGCCAGACGCGCGGCCACGGCCCGGCACACCTATGGCTTCAAAAAAGCCACTATCCTGGTTTCCCTTGGCAGCGCCCTGTTTCTCTATGCCGCCATCGGGGTCATCCTCTGGGAGGCGGTGGGCCGCCTGCGCGCCCCGGCGGAGGTCAACGGCATGGCCATCACCGTGGTCGCCGCCATCGGCGTGGCGATCAACACCGCCACCGCCCTTCTTTTCATGGCGGGCCGGAAGGATGATCTCAACATCAAGGGCGCCTTCCTGCACATGGCCGCCGATGCCGCAGTCTCAGCCGGGGTGGTGGTCGCCGGGCTCGTCATCGTTGCCACCGGCTGGAACTGGCTCGACCCGCTGATCTCGATTGCCATCGCCCTCGTGGTTCTCATCGCCGGCTGGGGCCTGTTGAAGGATTCGCTCCACCTCACCATGGCAGGCGTCCCGGCCCATATCGAGGCCGAGGTTGTGCTCGACTATCTCACCGGGCTGCCGGGGGTGCAGTGTGTCCACGATCTCCATATCTGGGCGGCCAGCACCACGGAAAATGTCCTCACCGCCCATCTGGTCATGCCAGATGGCGGCGATGACACCTTTCTGCACGAGACCGCCGAACATCTGCGCCACGAGTTCGCGATCCACCACACCACCATTCAAATTGAGCAGGAGGACGTGAACGGCGTCTGCCATATCAACAATAAAGACCAGGGCTGCTGCTGGCCGAGACGAACCGCCAGTTAGCTGATCCGAACTAGCTGAACTGCTCAGGGGTGACACAGCCCGGAAATTTATCACTGCCCCGGGGCAATAAAATGCGTCGCATTACTGCTCCTCTTTACAAAGGAGCACTTCTTACCGTCCACAGGAGAATCTATGAAAACATTTATTCGCTTCACGTTGTTGCTGGCTGCCATCGTTATCCTGCATGTCTCTGATGGCCAGGCGGCAACCACCACGCCCCCGGTTCCCGGCATGGTCACCATGGTGGATCTGGGTGCTCACTCCTGCATTCCCTGCAAGATGATGGCCCCGATCCTGGAGGAACTGGAAAAAGAATACAAAGGCAAGGCCGCGATCATCTTTATTGATGTCTGGCAGAATGAGGATGAAGGGAAACGGTTCGCAGTGAGTATAATTCCGACCCAGATCTTTTTGGCTCTGTTCCCGTTAAGTGTTGAAAAATAAGCAATGGTTCTTATCTTTTTGATATATCACAAGAAGGAGGGAACCATGGAGAACGAGTCCTTTTCTAAATTGTTAGTTCAAATCACCGAGATGGATCATCGGC
>CAISPV010000073.1 GCA_903887485.1 uncultured Desulfobulbaceae bacterium
AAGAATGATCGTCTTGATTTTATTCTCGGGGTGCAGGCAGAGGTGTCAGAGAAAATTTTACAAAAATATGTGGGGCGAGTGGAAGCGGTGCTGGTCGAGGGGGTGAGCCGGGAAACAGATCTGCTGCTGGAGGGACGTACCCGCTTTCAGGCACCTGATATTGATGGCTGTGTTTATATTACTGATGGTAATGCCAATCCTGGAGATATCGTGCAAGTTCGCATAAGCGAAGCTCAAGTCTATGATTTGGTCGGGGAAATTGTCGATTGATTGGTCTTTGAGGTATGGTATAGGTCAAAGACCCATGTTTGGCCCCTGATTATCTCTTGTCATGCGAGTTGACCTGTTCCCGCAACTCTTTTCCTACTTTGAAAAAAGGGAGCTTTTTAGGGGCGACTTCTATCTTTTTACCACTTTTCGGATTGCGTCCTTCATACGAGCGGTAATGCTTGATCACAAAACTGCCAAAGCCGCGAATTTCAATATTGTCTCCTTTGGCTAAGGCCGCAATCATCGTTTCGATAATAGTATTAGTGACTGCTGCCGCCTCGCGATGAGGAAGGTCAACTTCTTGGGCCAGGGCTTCAATAAGTTCTGATTTGTTCATGTCTTACTCCTGTGAATGCGGGTGCTGTCGTGTTGTGAAAATATTTGGAGTGAAAAGTGATAGCCGCATAAAAATACTGTCTTTTCAGGGTTGGTTACAGCATGTTCCACCTTGGAAAGACGAGTGAGAAAACTTTATCTTATCCCTGTAAGATAGGTTGAGCCGTTGTTTAATAATCATGGGACTCTGGAAAAATATCGTGATTGACATAAAGAGCTGTAACGAAAAGGTTAAGTGCTCTTCATCCATCCAGAGTATTCTGGGCGTTTGTCCATGGCCTGAAAAGGTAATGATTATGTTGCAACGACTCCTGAATCATTAACTGTTTAAGTTTAATCAACTATTTGTTGTTTTGTAAAGGAATTTTCTTGATAAAGATTTTTTTAAGATCTTCCGGGGTGAGAAGACGATATTTTCCTGTTAAAAGTCCCTGGAGAAAGAGGTGGCCATAGGCAATGCGTTTCAGGTGCAAAACAGGATGGCCAACGGCCTGGAACATCTTTCTTACCTGGCGTTTTCTTCCTTCATGAATGGTTATTCTGATGCTGGTTGTCCCTGTTCCCTGAGCCATTACTATAAGTTTGGCCGGGGCCGTTTTTTTCCCTTCCAGCAGAATGCCGTGCTCTAGTTTTTTGAGAATTTTTTCTGATGGTCGCCCCACTACCTGTGCCTCATAGGTTTTTGTGACCTCATAGCTGGGGTGTTGAATCTTCTGGGCAAGTTCCCCATCGTTAGTGAGGATCAGGGCCCCTTCAGTATCCAGGTCCAGTCGTCCAACGGGGAACAGGCGGATGTTGATACCACGGAGCAGGGAGGTGACGATGGGGCGCCCCTGGGGGTCTGACAGAGTGGTCACATAGCCCTGCGGCTTGTTGAGCAGGACATAGAGGAAATCGGCATGAGGGGTGACGACTTTGCCGTTCAGACGTACTTCCTGCGTGGCCGGGTCGATCTGTGTTCCCATGGTGGTGACCACCTCGCCATCAACAGTTATCTTTCCCTGAGCTATTATCTCTTCGGCCTTTCGTCTGGAGGCAATGCCGCATCCGGCAAGGTACTTCTGCAAGCGGACAGTTTCACTCATCGGAGGTTTGGGGGCAGCAGGGTGTGGATGCGTTTGTCCACTCGTGTTTTTGTGGCCTCATCTACTTCGAGGACATCGGTGTACCAGGGTTTCATCCGGCAGTCAAAGACGATGGGCGGGGTCAGGCCAACATGG
The DNA here is from genome assembly GCA_903887485.1 of uncultured Desulfobulbaceae bacterium. Taxonomy (GTDB): domain Bacteria; phylum Desulfobacterota; class Desulfobulbia; order Desulfobulbales; family Desulfocapsaceae; genus UBA2270. Next base: position 1,827 of record CAISPV010000073.1, read on the forward strand.
AAGCGCTGGACAGCTGTGGCCGCGCCATGGATATCGGCGGCCGGCTCAAAACGGGTGAACAGGGTCCAGAGGAATTCCTGCATGGAGCAGGTGGCCTCAGCACTGTTGTCAACGAGAATGATGACGGGCCATTTCGCTACTCCTTCCCATTGGCAGAGCTCGGCCGCAAGCATCGGTGCGTCCTGGTAAGTGCTCCCCTGGAGAACGAGCGTTCCGGGTATGAAGGCTACTGGACGGGCACAGGAAGGAGGCAGTGTGCCTGAAAATGCGCCTGGCAGTTCCCGTTTTTTCTCTTTTCCCAGTCCCATCATCATCGCTTTGGATCCCTTGTTGACCGAGGGGCCGGTATAATCAAGGGTGTCCTGGGAAACATTGGCAAAGACAAAAAGGTCACGGTCCCACTCGATTCGTTCCAGGACATGGGTCCACAGTTTACGGAAATCGGTGATATCAATATTGCCATCGGTGATGATGAGAAATTTGGTCAACGAGAGCTGCCCCTCCCCAAGAATCCGCAGGCCGCAGGCAAAGGCCTCACGCGGATAGCGGTCCTGGACCCGGGCCGCAGCCAGACAATGAAATCCGGTTTCACCAAAGGTCTTCAGCTCTTGAACCCCTTTCATGACCAGGGGAAAAAGCGGGGAGAGCAGTTCCTGCAGGAAGTCGCCAATAAAATAATCCTCCTGTCTGGGGCGGCCGACCACTGTGGCCGGATAAATGGCCTTGTGACGATGATAAAGGTGGCTGACCTGGAAGACAGGGTAGTCATGCTGCAAGGAGTTATAGCCATAGTGATCGCCAAAGGGCCCTTCCGGATGCCGGACATGGGGCGGGACTTGTCCCTTGATGGCAAATTCGGCATTAGCCACCAGCCGATGTCCACCCCTGGGGTCAGCGACCATCTCCAGTTTTTTGCCCATGAGCAGAGAAGTGAGCATCAGTTCAGGGATATCTTCCGGCAAAGGGGCAATGGCCGAGAGCATGAGGGCTGGAGGACCGCCGATGTACAGAGTGAGCGGCAAGGGTTGATTCAATTTCTCGGCCTCATGGTAGTGGTAGCCGCCGCCTTTATGGATCTGCCAGTGGATGCCGGTGCTGGTGTCGTTATGGCGCTGGATGCGGTACATGCCAAGATTGTGGCCACGGCCGTCCGGGTGTTCGGTATAGACAAGGGGCAGGGTGACAAAGGGGCCGCCGTCGCTGTGCCAGGAGGTGAGCATGGGCAGGCTGCTCAAGCGGGCGGGTATTTGACAGTTCTCGAGGATCGCACCCTTGCGGGTCTCTTTCAGGCCGATTTTTAACCCTTCCGTGAACAGGTGCCGATTGTCCCACAGCTTTTTCATCTTCAGGGGTATGATGGTCTCGGTAAGATGCACCAGGTCGCGGACAAATTGCTGCGGTCTGCGGCCAAAGGCAAGCTCAAGACGTTTGTTCGTGCCAAAGAGATTGGTCACCACGGGAAAAGTACTGCCCTTGACCTTGGTAAAGAGCAAGGCTGGTCCCTGCCTGGCAATGACACGGCGATGAATCTCGGCGATCTCCAGATACGGATCAACTTCTTGATCGATAACGAGCAGCTCTCCTTCCTGTTCGAGCAGGTTGAGATAACTGCGCAGGTCATACAGGGTCGTATCGGTCATGCTTTATTCTTTTCCTTCTGGATGATGTGGGTGGTGCTCGTCCTGGAGGAACAGGCGATGGTATTCTTCTTCACTGAGATTGCGCTTCAGGATACCCGTAAAGAAATTGATAAATGAATGGATTTCCTGTTCGGAGAGACGTTGACTGAGAAAATCAGAAAATTCCTGTCTGCCTGCAAGTTGTAGAAAAAAGGAGAAGGATTGCTGATCCAGTTGCTGGTTCAGGCCAAAACAAATCTGATTGGAGTCAAGGGTCATGGTGGGGTAAGGTGAGTGGTGATATCAATGAGCTGCATTGAGCAGGAGGTAGCAAGCGTGATGTTTTCCTGTGACGTGAGGATCCTCCGCATAAAAAAAGCAGACACGGTTGGTGTCTGCTTTTTTTATGCTTCTCAAATCTTTTCAGGGACGATTATTGGTTCTGTAACTGCCAGTGACCATTGTCGTCCCGGCAGGCTGTGGTGTAGGTTCTTTCGGTCTTGCCATTAATGACGGCAATGATCTCTGCCTGTCTACATGGTTTGCGTGTTGCCGGATCAGAGTAGGCTGGCTGGGGTCTTACTTCATAGGTGTTGCCGGAATCAGGATTGCGCCAGGATGAAGATTGTCCGGAGACCCCTCGTTCATAACTATGGTTGAGCTGCTCCCGGTCATATTTGTCCATCTCGTTGCCTACCATATAGCCAAGCATGGTGCCGACCGCCGCACCAATGAGAGTGGCTTCAGTGCTGTGACCAATGGCCTGTCCGGCAAGTGCGCCGCCAATAGCGCCGGCGCCGGCGCCAGTTTGGCCCTTAGTTGCACAGGAAGATACGAAGAGAGAACAAAGGAGCAACACACTGAGAAACATTTTATTCATCACGGGAACCTCTTAAGGATATGGTTGGGAGTGGAGAAAATAATTTTATCAATAACCGCGTTGTAAGGAGCGAGCCTGCAAGAAAGGACTGAATATTTATTATTGAATTTTTTTAAAAATAATCATCCATAGCGAGGGTTGTCAATGTTTATTTGAGTCTATTGCAAAAATCCAAGAAGCTGTTTTTGCATATAATATACTGAAATGATTGAACTTCATTGAAGCTTCTGGTATTCAGTGTTGCAGTTATTTGGGAACAACGGCTCAGCGTTTATTGGGGATAAGGGCCTGTAACTCCGCCAGTTTTTCCAGGAGATCGAGAGCCAGGGCGGCGCCGGGGAGATTGACCCTCAGATCTTGTTGCAGACGCAGGGTGATCTGGATCCGTTTGATCTGGGTGGCCTCAAAACACCAGTCTTGTGGGTTATCGCCCATGGGGGAGATGACTCCTTCGTCGATCATTTCATGGATCATCTGGGCATTGACCTGGCACAGGGCACAGCACTGGCGCAGGGAATAAACGGTTGTTTCGTCAAGCGCGGTACATGATAGTATGGTGTCGGTCATGGTTATACTCCTAAACCGCTGCGGGGGTTTGTCGGCATGAGCTGGGCCATCTGTTCGTATATTTTTTTCTGGGCGTCAGTCACTGGCTCCGGGGTGATAATGGCCAAGGTGACATATTGATGACCACTCTGAGTGGTGGAAGAGAGTCCGCGTCCTTTCAGGCGGAGCTTCTTTCCCGTCTGGGAGCCGGGTGGGATCTTCAGGTCCACTGTCCCTCCCAGGGTCGGCACCGAGACTGTCGCGCCCAGTGCTGCCTCCCAGGGGGTGACAGGCAGGGAGAGCTGGATGTCGCGTTTGTCCATGGTGAAGATCCGGTGTGGCGCAAAGGCTATTTCCAGGAAGAGATCACCGTTGCCTGCCTGACCGGTGCCAGGACCACCCTGTCCTTCAAGTCTGACCTGCTGTCCTTCGATGATGCCTTTGGGGATGGAAAGTGTTATGGTGTGCGGGGATGTGGATACATGCCCATTTTGATCGATAACAGGCCGGCTGAGGGTGATGGTCTTCTGGGCGCCCAGATAACTGTCTTCCGGGTTGATCACGATCTTGGCATGGACATCCTGGCCTCTGGCATGGAAGGCTGCATGGGGGTGATAGCCCGGCCTGGCATGGGAGGGACCACTGCTTTTGCCAAAGAGCGATTCGAAAAAATCACTGAACTGTGAGGCGTCAGCCTGGGTAAAGCCGCCACCGCTGAATTCAAATCCGGCATCCCAATTGGGTGGCGGCTCAAAGTCCTGACCAGCCTGCCAGTTGCTGCCAAATTTGTCATAGGCCGCCCGTTTTTCGGGGTCCTGGAGGACTTCGTAGGCCTCGCCCAGTTCCTTGAACTTCTCTTCCGCGTCATGGCTTTTATTGACATCGGGATGGAGTTTTCTGGCCAGCTTGCGGTATGCCCGTTTGATCTCATCCTGAGAGGCATCTTTTTTCAGATCCAGGGTCTGGTAATAATCCTTGAATTTCATTATGCTTATCCTTGCCTGGTTTCTCAAAAGGTAGTGGCGAAGAGAGGGTGGGAAACCTTTTATCCTCAAGGTACCCTCAACTGTATCTTAACTTGACACAACTTTATGTTACCGCATACTATACTGTAAATTAAAGGGAAAAAAACAAGATGAAAGAGATAATTTTTCTTATCGGTTTTCGGGCCGTCGGAAAAACAACGGTCGGCAGGCAACTGGCAGATCGTCTCGGTTTTTCCTTTCTGGATACGGATATTCTTATCTGTGAAAAGAAAGGCGCCACGGTAAATGAGATCGTCAAGGCTGAGGGTTGGGACGGGTTTCGTCGTTGTGAGCAAGAGGTCTTGCAGGGATTTGGCGCGCAGAGGCGATGCGTGATCGCCACCGGCGGCGGCGCCATCCTGCATCGGCATCTGTGGCCGCTTTTAAAGGAGCATGGTCAGGTGGTCTGGTTGACTGCGGATCCCGATATTCTTTGTCAGCGGATACAGGCGGACAGCGCCAGTGATGGCCTGCGTCCTTCCTTGTCCGGAAAAGAGGTGTGTGCGGAAGTACGGGAAATACTGGCGCTCAGAGAGCCTTTGTACCGTGAGACCGCCGATATCATTGTCGATACCGGTAAGTTGAGCGTGCCGGATATCCTGGACGTTATTGTGGCAGCAGTCAGCGGTTAGCTTTTAGCGATTAGTTTGCGAGCTGATGAGTTTCTCAAGATATCCATATGTTAGCGCCTCTTGAAATTTAATATGAGTAATCAATCGAAATCCCATAATCCAAAATGGATAGCTATAATATCTTCTGTGTTTACAGGGTTGCTTTTATCGGTTTTTTCAGCAATTTTTTCTTTACGAGCCGCTGCTGAAATTTTTGAACAAACGGGAAAAGAAATACTCCCGCCCATTTTTTTAATCACAATTACTGTCTTTATTGCCTTGCTTGTAGGCAAATTAACATTCAATTGGTTTTTGCAACGACGAAAGATAACAGGAATTATTATGTTCCTAGTTCTTGGTTTGTTATCGTTATCACTAACGGTTTTCATTGGATGTGTTTCTCTGATTGATATCGCAACTTCTGACATGTGCGCAGAGACTGTTATTAGTGAAATTGCATCGCCAAACAAAAAACTAAAAGCCGTTATCTTCCAAATTGATTGTGGTGCAACAACAGGATTTAATAGTCATGTTGTTATTATGGCGAGCAATAGTTCACTCTCGAAAGAATCTCAATCTCAAGGATTATTTGGTGCCCCAAGGAGCCTATTCGCGGCTGACACCAACCATAGCCGAGCCCCAGCTGGAAAAGGTGGTGGGCCAGAGGTACGACTTAGCTGGATTTCAGATACCAAACTAGAAATCCAGTACCACAAGTTTGCACGAGTCATCAGATCAAACCTTTTGTCGAAAGGGGTTGATATTAGCTATCAGACTTTTAACTAACTGCTGAAGCAAACCAATAAAATTGATAGATAAATATTCATATAATTCAAGCAACTATTAGCGCTATCAAGCGGGTCAACCTGACCGCGTGGAGCTGCTGATTTTGTTTCTGGAAGTACATTGGCGCGGTCAGGTTACCCTGGTCGTTATGCATCATGAAAATGAAGAGAATTCTTTATTCAACATTACTGGTTCAAGTGATATCAATAGTTCTTTTTCTGTGGTTTGCATGGTCGGCTGACCAAGCTATGGGTAAGGATGGTATTGGTAATATTGAGTTATGGAGTAAATTCAACAATCAGGCAGGCATAGCATTTTATGTTGCTGTGGCTTTTTGGTTGGCGTCTATTATTATAGTAATAATTAGTAAAAATTTTAGGTCATCACAAGCTCAAATGGCTATTGGTATTCCTCCAGTTGTAGGGTTTGCTGGATGGATTTTATTATGGTTTATCTGATAATAGTTAACAATTGGGTTAACGTGACGGTGAAAAGCTCGGGGATGTTACACGGAATAGTAATGAACGCGGCAGGTTACCCCAAATATTGATGATATCAAGGTTGAGTCTTGAACACGGTCAGCTTCATTGAGAGGAAAAAATGGCAGGAAATACCTTTGGTAAATTGTTCCGGGTGACCACCTGGGGGGAGTCGCATGGCACAGCCGTGGGGGCGGTAATAGACGGATGTCCGCCAGGGATAATCCTTGACCCCAGGGAGTTGCAAAAAGAGATGGATCGCAGGCGGCCAGGTCAGGGTGGGGCCTCCAGCCCGCGTAAAGAGCCGGATCAGGTGGAAGTCCTCTCCGGGATCTTTACTCCTGCCGGCGAAGATCTGCCGCGCAGTACCGGCACTCCCATCTGTCTGGCCATCCAGAATAAAGATGCCCATTCAAAGTCCTATGACGGGCTGTGGGATATCTTCCGGCCAGGGCATGGCGATGTGACCTATCTTGCCAAATATGGCATTCGCGATCATCGCGGCGGCGGTCGGGCCTCAGCCCGGGAGACGGCGGCCCGGGTGGCGGCAGGCGCAGTTGCCAAACAGCTTCTGCGGCAATACAACATCGAGGTGTGCGCCTATACCGTGGCCTTAGGTGGGATCCATGTGCGTCAGCGTGATCTTTCCCTGATTGGGACCAACAGCTACTACTGTCCGGACGCCGAGGCGGCCGCGCAGATGGAGCAGCGGGTGCAGGAAGTGCGCAGTCAGGGGGACACCCTGGGCGGGATTGTGGAGATCGTGGCCTCCTGCCCGGCAGGTCTTGGTGAGCCTGTGTTTGACAAGCTTGAGGCCGAGCTTGCTCATGGCCTTATGTCCATCGGTGCGGTCAAGGGGGTGGAGATTGGCGCCGGATTTGCCGCCGCCGAGATGCTTGGTTCGGAGAACAACGACCCTATTGGCCCCTCAGGTTTTCTCTCCAATAATGCCGGAGGGATTCTGGCCGGAATTTCTAACGGCGCCCCTCTGGTGATCAGGGTGGCGGTCAAACCGATTCCCTCCATTTCCAAAGAGCAGCAGACCGTCAATCTGGCCAATGAGCCGGTGACGATCAAGGTCGGCGGCCGTCATGATATCTCCGCTATCCCGAGGATCATTCCGGTCTGTGAGGCCATGGTTCGGCTCACCCTGGCCGATCACCTGTTACGGCAGATGGCGGTGGATTGCCGGGAGGGGTGAGATTGAATGGATAAAAAACGTGAAGTCGGGCGGGTCGCTATTCGCACTATCTGGATGTTGACCCGTGAGTATGGCCAGCTGGCCGGGGCTGGCGGGGTCAAGGACGTGGCCCAGCAATTGGCCAAGGCCCTTGCCGGTTGGCCAGGGCGACAGGTGAGCGTGGTCATGCCGCGCTATGGATTTATGGATCCATCCTCTCTGGGGTTTCTTCCTCTGGCAGATCCTCTTTTTCCTGAACGTGAGCTGGAATATGAGGTGGATCTTGATTATGCCCACGTGGAGCGCCGGGAAAAGGTGCGGGTCTGGACGGCCAGGATAGACAGGGTGACCCTCTATCTCCTTGAGGCCGACCGTTTTGCCGAAAAGACTGCGGTTTATGCCTATATGGCTGAGGACGAGGCTGTAAATCCAGATCATCAGGCCGGGCAGGGGCATATCGATTATTTTGCCATGAATATCCTGCTCCAGAAGGGGGCGCTGGATCTCATGCTTCTTCTGGGCGCCTGTCCCGATATCATCCACTGCCATGATGGTCATACTGCGGTGTTGCCGGCCATGATCCGTGAAAACAGCGGGCTGCGCCATTTTTTTCGCGGCACGGGTACGGTTGTGACCATCCATAATGCGGGTAAAGGCTATCATCAGGAGGTGGCGGATCTCTCCTTTGCCCATGCAAGTACCGGCCTGCCCTGGAAGGTTATTATGCAGAACCGTCTGGCCGATTGCTTTGATCCTTTGCTGGTGGCGGCCCGGTATGCGGTGATGAATACGGTCAGTGAGCAGTATGCCCGTGAGCTGCAGGAGACAGATGATGACCGGTTGACCGGTTGGCTTGGCCATACCCTGCAGGATCTGGGGGTGAAGCTGGCCGGAGTGACTAATGGCATTGACCCGGCGGAGTTTGATCCGGCCGATGCCGGGAAGAGCGGGATTGATGCTCCTTTCAACCTCCTGGCAGACGGCGCGCTGTACGGAAAGCGGGCCTGCAAGGAGACCCTGCTGCGGGAGCTTGCCGGCAACCAGATGGTTGATGGGGTTGTCCCTATCGGTTCCCTTGATTTTACCCCTGATCTGCCCCTTTTTACCTTTATTGGCCGTCTCAATGAACAGAAGGGGGTTGGCGTCCTGATGGCCGCTTTGCGGGGACTTTTAAAGGATAAAAAAAATAATCCCGCGTTTCAGTTTCTGCTGTTGGGCAGTGGTGGCTATGACGAAGAACGGGACCTGGCCGCTCTGGCGGAAAAGGATGAGAATCGGGGCCGGGTCTGTATCCTGAAGGGCTTTAATCCGGCCCTGGCTAATCGAATCTATGCTGCCGGCGATTTTTTTCTGATCCCTTCCCGTTATGAACCCTGCGGCCTGACGGATTTTATCGCCCAGCTTTTTGGCAATCTGCCCATCGTCCATCATGTTGGTGGTCTGGTCAAGGTCCTGGACGGGGAAACTGGTTTCTCCTACACCCGGCATACTCCGGGGGCGCTGAGTGAGGCGATGCAGAGGGCCATGGCCCTGTATCAAGAACATCCCGGCAGGATCAGGGAGATGCAGCGGCAGGCCGTCATGCTGATTGGTGAAAAATACACCTGGCAGAGGGTGATGAAACAGTATCTGCACCTGTACAAAGAGGCGGCTGCACAGGTTGCTACGTCTGGAGGGGAGCTGACGTCTAAGAGCCTATAGGCTTCCACCTTTTACGTAGCAGTCGCTTCTGGAGAGTGACAAGAGGCGAAAACTTACAAAGAACTCATAACTGGAAGTTAAGGAGGCTGGATATGACGATAAAAATTGGTATTAATGGTTTTGGGCGTATCGGCAGAAATATCTTTCGGGCGATCAGTAAAGACCCGGCCTTTGCTGATATCGAGGTGGTGGCCATCAATGATCTCACGGATAATGCCACCCTCGGCCATCTGCTCCAGTATGATTCGATCATGGGGATCTATGAAAAGAAGGTGGAGACGGACGCCAACGGCATCATTGTCGATGGTCGTCACATTTCTGTCACCAGTCACCGCAATCCGGCTGATATCCCCTGGGGCAAAATGGGGGTGGAGTATGTTGCCGAATGTACAGGGATCTTTCGCGACAGTGATTCACTCAAGGCCCATATTGATGCCGGGGCCAGGAAGGTGATTCTGTCCGCTCCGGCCAAGGGTGATGTCAAGACCTTTGTCATGGGGGTCAATGAGGATGAGTACGATCCGACCGTGCATCATGTGGTGTCCAATGCCTCCTGTACCACCAACTGCCTGGCCCCGGTAGCTCAGGTTATCCTTGATAATTTTGGGATCAAGCGGGGGCTGATGACCACGATCCATGCCTATACCGGTGATCAGCGTCTTCTTGACTTTCCACATTCGGATCTGCGTCGGGCCAGGGCTGCCGGTCTGTCCATGATTCCCACCAAGACCGGGGCTGCGGCCGCTGTGGCCCTGGTTATCCCGGCCTTGAAGGGCAAGTTTGACGGTCTGGCGGTGCGGGTGCCCACCCCTAACGTTTCGCTCGTTGATGTGGTGATGGAGGTGGAAAAGGAGACCACGGCGCAGGAGGTGAACCAGGCCTTGCAGCAGGCAGCCAACAGGTATCTGGGGTACACGGAACTGCCGCTGGTCTCCATTGATTTTCAGGGTGATTCCCATTCCTCGATTGTTGACGCCCAGTCCACCAAGGTGATCGGGACTACGGTCAAGGTGATGAGCTGGTATGATAATGAGTGGGGCTATTCCAACCGGATGCTGGATCTGATCCTTCATATGGAGGCCAATAAGCCCTTGTAATTCCGGCGTCACGAAAAGCCTCAAGTACTTTTGTTCCACCGCAACCTCGTTTACCTGCGCGCCTTGTCCTTGAGACTTTTCGCTTAGCCATCTCCGTGATGACTGCTCGTAGACTGGCTTGCCTACAGATTATCAGCTATGGACAAGGACAGAGAAGGATGAACAAAACGCCAACAGCAGTCGAGATCGAGTCTGATGCCCTGAAGGCCAATCTGGCGGAGACGGCAGGCGAGGTGGTCATCGAGCCAAAGCTCCGGCTGCTTCTCGATATTGTCTCGGGGTATAAGGGGATTTCGGCAACCCTTGAACATTTGCTCTATGAGATCTGCCATCCCTACCGGAACTGGTCCCTGCTCATCCCCCAGCTTCGCAGCTTTTGCCTGAAAAACAGCAGCTATTATCAGCGTCACGCCCAGGGGGCGGAGGCCTTTACCCTGTTTACCGGTCTGTTTCTGCAAGCCCTGGCCGATTCGGCGAAAAAAGGCACCCTGCTTATCCAGATTATTGAGGCCCAATTAGCCTGGGTGGAGAAACTGCTCTCGCTTTTTGACGCTCGCGATCTGCAACGTTTCGGGCCAGCCTTGAATGGATATTTTCAGGAATTGGCCGCCTTTGATCAGAGTGATTCGGCAATCATGATGTATATTACGCAAGGGCAGCATCCCATGAAAAAGCTGGCCCTGCGTCTTCTCGCTTTTTCCCGGGATGAGAATCTGGCGGGAGCGGCCTTTGATTATCGTCCGGTCTCCGAACTCATGCGCATTATTCTGAACCGGAATTATGATTACTGGTTGCAGGAAGATGATCCGCTGCCCTGGTTTATTGGCCGCTGTGGGGTCCTGTGTAAGGACTTCCATTCCGGGCAGCTTTTTGCGGCAATCTCCCATGACGCCATGCGCCGTCATAAGAAGCAGCTTGCGGTCATTGACATTGATACCGATCCCTTCAAGGGGCTGGAGGAGATCCTCACCCTGCCGGCCCATGTCGATATCGTTCGGCTGTATAAAGAGATACCAGCCCGTCTGGCCCAAGTTGATGAGGGAGTGGAGGGATCTCCTGGTATTGAACTCGCCTTGCCGTTTAACCGCTTTGCCGAAAATCAGAAACTGCTGTTCCTGTTTCGGATCATGGACACCAAGGGGCTCTATCTGATCCACGAGGAAACCCTGCGTGAGATCAATCGCAGTCTGGTGCAACTGATCCGGCAGCAGAGCTTTGAAGAGATCGAACAGTTTCTGCTCACCACCTTTCAGCTCCTGCGGGCCAATGTCCGTAAATATCCCCATACCTCCTTGCAGTGCATCCAGGTGCTGGGTGGCGAGGTCTTTGACCGGGGCAAGAGCAAGATGGTCGAGGCCTTTCTCTGGGAGGTGGTTCGTTTTGGTTTCCAGTATGCCAATGTCGTGGGCGTCGATGAAGATTGGCAGCCCCTGACCAATCCGGCCCATCTGACCAATATCCGGGTCTGGCTCCACCTGATCATGCAGGAGCCGAAATGGTGTTCCACTCTGTTTTCGGCGCTGATCATCAATCTGAAACTGACCGGCACCTGTGTTAAGGACACGGATCTTTTTCAGCGAGATATTACCCAACTGCTCAATCATCCCATCGAGCCCATCTATAATCTGGCCAAACAGTTCACCAAACTGATGCCGGTCTTTTTCAATGAGATCGGGGCGGAGGGTGAACTGCGTGATGTCTCCACCGAGCTTGACGAGATCCACAAGCGCCGTGATGTGCTGATTCATTTTCTGCGCAAGCAGAGTCACGTGGAGAGCTCCAATCTCATCGTCGGCTTTATCCAGGCCATCTTCCTCTTCTGGAAGACCAGGAACAAGGAACCGCTTCTGCCGTTCCTGCCTTCGGAGGTGTATGCGGAAGTTGCCGGCTCCGGTCCCTTTGTTGATGACCAGCATATTCTGTTCCAGCGGATCTCTCAGCAGCTGCAGTTCCAGGGAATGAATGATCTGCTCACCTGGAAGCGAGAGGAGAGGCAGCAATATCTGGAGGCGCAGGCCGATCTGCCGGTGGCCGAACGACGGCGCTTTGATCTGCTGGTGCAGATGTTTCAACTGCTGCATCAGAAATATAATCTTGGGTTTCAGGAATTGCGTTCGGAGCTGCAGCAGGCTGTTCAGGAAGGATTTCCCGAGATGGAGAACCTGCTGGCCGAGCTCGAAAATTGCGAGACGGAAGGGTGTCTGACAGCGCTCCTGAATACCCTGGCAGGATTGAAGGAAACCATTCTATCCCCGGAGCATTTTGCGGCCAAAGAGGACATTTATTACAAGCGTCATATTGCCGTTGATATTCCATCGGTCTATGGCCGGTACGCGGAGCGGAAGTTTGACAGCCTGAGCTTGACCTTCCGTCTGGAGAATCTGGCCAATATCTATCTGGAGAAACTTCCCGAAACCGTCAATCTTTCCTTTATTACCGAGGTTACCTTTTACCGCATCGTCAAGTGTCTCAAGCTGTACATGCAGGCCCTGCGGATTGACGGCATCTCTTCCCGGCGTCTGGACACCTATATGCTCCTGCTGCGCAGCTCTTTGCGGCTCAAACGTTTTTCCTATACCCAGTATCTTGATATCTTCCGGGGACTTTCCGAAGGGGTCAAGGATATTATTTACTCTTTTTATACCAATATCCATCAGAATAATCTTTCCATTATCATCCCTCAGATCGGTGAGAAGAATCTGCTCACCAAGTATCGTTCGCAGTGGGATGAGAAGGAGATGGTGAACACGGTGCATCGGTTGTCCGAATCCTTTCTCCGGGACCTGATTGCCTCCACCTTTGGCCTGCAGCATCTGGATAATTTTATTACCCGGATCATCGGGACGCTTGAGATCCAGAAAAACATGCTTGATCAGCGGATGCTTGATCTGCTCATGACTTATAACCCGGAGAAAGCGATCTCCCTGCTCCATCGGGTGACCCCCTATACCCACGATCTGATCCATCTGGGCAACAAGGGCTTTAATCTGGTGACTCTCTATGAGGATAACATGCCGGTGCCGCCTGCCTTTATCATCACGACCGAGGTCTTTCGCTGCCGGGAGGTGATTTATGGTTTTGCCAAGGCCAGGGACGAGTTCATGCAGCGCATCCGCACAGCCCTTGATGAGATTGAGCGGGAGACCGGCAAGGTCTTTGGCTCGCCCGAGCGGCCGCTGCTGCTCTCCATTCGCAGCGGGGCCGCGGTCTCCATGCCGGGGATGATGGCCACGATCCATAATGTGGGGCTCAATGAGGAGATCATTGAGGAGTATGTCCGCGTTCATGGTGAGGGGTATCTGGCCTGGGATAACTATCGGCGGTTCCTCCAGTCCTGGGCCATGACCTCCGGGATGCAGCGTGAGGATTTTCAGGAGCTGATGAACCGGGCCAAGGCCAGGCATGGGGTGAACCTGAAAAGGGAATTTACGCCCGAACAGATGCGGGACCTGGCCCTTGAGTATCAAAAACTGGTGCGAAGGCAGGGCCTGGGGATCCCTGATGATCCCTGGCTGCAACTGGTGAATGCGGTGGCCATGGTCCTTGATTCATGGCAGACGGTCAAGGCGGCTGATTACCGCCGGATCATGGATGTCTCGGATGCCTGGGGCACAGCGGTGATCGTCCAGGCCATGGTCTTTGGCAATCGCAGTGATACCGCGGGCTCCGGGGTGTTGTTCACCTCGCATCCGTATCGCAAGGTGCAGCGGGTGGCCTTGTGGGGTGATTATGCCTATGGTGATCAGGGCGAGGATATTGTCTCGGGCCTGGTCACCAGTCTTCCGGTCTCAGTGGAGCAGGCCGAGCTGGATGGTCGGGATGTGGATGAGACCCTGGAGCGCCGTTTTCCCAAGATCTATGACCGGTTGCTGGCTATCTCCCGGGATCTGGTCTATGAGAAACGTTGGGATCCGCAGGAGATTGAATTTACCTTTGAGGGGCCGGAGCCGGAGCAGCTTTATCTGTTGCAGACCCGCGACATGATCACCATCAAGAAGAAGGAGCATTTCAATGTCTTTGCCGAGACAGCGGAGCTTGAGCGCTCATTTCTGGGCAAGGGAATCGGGGTTTCAGGATCCGCCTTGTCCGGGCGTGCGGTCTTTACCGAGGAGAATATCCTGGAGTTGCGGGCCTCGGATCCGCAGATGCCGTTGATCCTGATCCGTCAGGATACGGTGCCCGAGGATATCAAGGTCATTGATATGGCGGAAGGTCTGCTGACTTCCCGCGGCGGGCAGACCTCGCATGCCTCGGTGGTGGCCGTCCGGCTGGAGAAAACCTGTGTGGTTGGCTGCAAGCATCTGAAGGTCTATGAGGCTGGGGAGTATTGTGAGATCGGAGCCCAGGTGATTCGTTTTGGTGATCCCGTTTCCATTGATGGCCGTAAAGGCCTGCTGCTGGCCGGGATACACCCCATTCAGGAAGAGATGCATATCCTGCCGCTGTAAGGTGGTCAGGCTGAAGGCTGAAGGAAGAGCCTTCAGCCTTCCAGTCCGGTGCAAGCCGGAGGATCTTCAATCTTCAGTCTTCAAAGGAGGAAGTAACTATGTTATTCAAAGTTTTTCCGGAGGGTGAGCTGATTCGTCTCTTTGAGCTTCTGGCAGCAGACAAGATTGTGGGGCCGGTGAAAAAGGGAGAGGATCAGCACGGTCGTTCTCTCTATGACTTTGATGTGGTGCATGATTTTGCAGATCTTCGGCTTGATTACGGGCAGACCATTCATTCGGCCAAGAATTGGTTTCTTCCCTATCGGGAGGATCTCTGCACCTTTACCTTCCAGGATGGTGGAAGCGGCGACTGGCGCAAGGATGTAGATTACGGGGTCTATGCGCCGTTGGTTCTCTTTGGCCTGCATCCCTGTGACATCAATGCCTTGAACAAACTGGACAAGGTCCTGCTCGGAGGCCGGTATCCCAATCCTTTTTATGGGGAAAAACGGGCCAATATGTTCATTGTCGGCCATTCCTGCAGCCCGCAACCCTTCTGCTTCTGCAAGTCTATGGGGACGGACTCGGCCATACGGGGCTTTGATCTTTTTCTCACCCGGATGGATGATCTCTATTTTGCCGAGATCCTTTCACCCCGGGCCTTTCACCTGCTGGAGCAGATCGATTGTCATGAACCGGACAGCAGCGAGCATCGCCGGTATCTGGATATGATGGAGGAAAAAGAATCTCTCTTTGTCGCCCATGTCGATACCTCCGATCTGACCAAGATCCTTGACCTGGAGTTTCAGGCCCCAGTCTGGCAGGAGTGGGGGCAAAAATGTCTTTCCTGCGGGACCTGCGCCCAGGTCTGCCCCACCTGTTACTGTTATGGCGTGGCAGAGCAGGTGGATATGGATTTGACCCATGCCCGCAAGGAGAAAATGCTCTACTCCTGCAATCTCCTCGATTTTGCTGTCGTTGCGGGCGGCCATAACTTCCGGCCTGAGAGTCATACCCGGATAAAGTATCGCTACTACCATAAACACCGGGGTTTTGTGGAGGCCTTTGAAGAGTCGTTATGCGTGGGCTGTGGCCGCTGCGGGCAGTCCTGTCTGGCACGGATCACGGTGCCGGAGGTTATCGCCAGTGTCCGGGCCAGCAAGTGATGGCGTTGCAAAAAGTCCCAAATACTTCGTTGCGCTGCATCCTTCGTCACTGCGGCGTACCCAACAGTACGCCTCATTCCTCAGGATTTGCGCGCCTCGTCTTTGGGACTTTTTGCTTAGCCATCTCCATGGTGATTTTTTATTGGCTATGTTCCCTTTAAGTGTTGAAACTGCCCCAGAGAAATGGCGAGCAAAGACTCTG
>CAISPV010000074.1 GCA_903887485.1 uncultured Desulfobulbaceae bacterium
AACTCCCACTCCATGCCTCCACCCAGATGACCGTCCATAACGCGGCCGGGGTCAAGATGCTGGAGCAGATGGGCTTTACCCGGGCTGTGCTGGCCCGTGAGCTGTCCCTGGCCGAGATCGCCGAGGTCCGCAGTCAGACCACCATCGAGCTGGAACATTTTGTCCATGGGGCCCTCTGTTTTTCCATCTCCGGCCAGTGCCTTTTTTCCTCGGCCCTGACCGGCGCCAGCGGCAATCGCGGCCGCTGCGCCCAGCCCTGCCGCCGCCGTCTGCATAACCGCAAACAGCCGGGCTATCATTTTTCCACCAGTGACCTCAGCGCCATCGAGCTTCTGCCCCAACTGCTCAAGGCCGGGGTCATGAGCTTCAAGATCGAGGGACGGATGAAGAGCGCCGAGTATGTGGCCCGGGTGGTGGCGGCCTATCGCCTGATGCTCGATGCCCCTGAAAGCCAGCGCAAGACCGCCCTCCTGGAGGCCGCCGAACATCTGGAACTCTCTTTCGGTCGTCAGGCCACCAAGGGTTTTCTCACCGGTTTTGTCCCCACCGGCATTGCCGATTCCACCCAGCATGGGACCTTGGGGCGTCCTCTGGGCGAGGTGGTGTCGCTTCGCGGCGGCATGATCGGTTTTACGGCCAAAGAACGTCTGCATGTGGGCGACCGGATCCGGATCCAGCCGCAGAATGATCAGGCCGGTATCGGCTTTACGGTGCGGGAACTGTTCTGCGAAAAGAAAAAGGCCAAGGTGGCCAAGGCTGGTGATTTTGTCCAGGTCAAGATCCCGGAAAAGGGATTTTTCCGGGTGGGGGATGCGGTGCTCAAGGTGGGCGGCAGGCCGCTCTTCACCCTGAGTCCGGATGCTTGTCTGGAGCGGCTGGCTCAGGTGGTCTTGTCTCCCCGGACTGAAGAGGAAGTAAAGCTGCGGGAGGTCTCTGCCCGTCAGGCCCTGGCCGCTCTTCTACCGAAAATTACGGTGGAACCGGCAGCGATGCCGGAGCTCACGGTCCGGGGCCGGGAGGTCCAGGATATCGGACTGCTCGATGACCAGCAACAGGTGGCGCGCCTGGAGCTGCCGCTGACCTCCAGGAACCTTGCCGCCCTCAAGGGGGCCGAGCGGCAGTTGGCGCAGAAGAAAGAGCGGCTGTCCTGGGAGCTCCCGGCCATGCTCTTTGGTCCCGACTGGATCGAATACCGGCGGGCTGTACAGATGCTGCACGCTTCAGGATACCGGAGATTCAGGATTAACAATCTGGGCCATATCCCTTTGTTTGCAGGACTTGCTGATGTTGTCCTGCTCGGCGGCTTCCGCTGCTACACCCTGAACAGCCAGGCGGCGCTGACCTGGCAGGAGCTGGGCCTTGCCGAGCTGACCCTGAGTCTGGAGGATGAACAAAAAAATATCAGCGACCTCTATCATCGACCGCTGCCGATTCCTCTGACGCTTACGGTGTACAGCGCCGTCACCCTGCTCCTGTCGCGGATTCCCCTCAAGGGCCTGCGTTCCGGCAATGTGCTCCATTCCGACAAGGAGGAAGAGTACCGTGTCATCACCGACAGTGGGCTTACCGAGGTCATGAGCGGCCAGGATTTTTCGCTGGTGGGTCGTCTGCGGGAGCTGCGGGAGATGGGATGTGCCCGGATTGTTGTCGATCTCAGCCATTGCGGCGCGGCCTCAGCAAAAGGGCGGCAGGTCCTTGCTGCCCTGGCCTTAGATCAGCCTCTGCCGGAGACCTTCATTTTTAACTATTTGCAGGGGCTTTCCTGAGTCAGATGAAATGTACAGAAAAAGATTGCTATTCATAATGCGACCACATGCGCAACACGTGAATTACACGGTTTTCTTTGTCGATTGAATAGACGAGCCTGTGCTGAATATTGAGTCTGCGAGAGTAAAAGCCCTGGAGGTTGCCAACCAGTTTTTCAACCTTCGGCTGTGTCGTGAAGGGATCTGCCGCCAGCAGAAAGAGCAATTCTTTTGCTGATTGAGCCAGCCCAGCTCGTTTCAGCTTTTCGATATCTTTGATCGCCTGCTTAGAGAGGATTACCGACCAGTTTACCATTCGATTTCATGCAGCGGTGTTCCCTCGGCAAGGGGTTCTGCGGCGGAAAGGTGAATGCTTTCCACCAGACCGGGAACACGATTGAGATAAATGGTGTCCTCTATGGCGCGCCAATCTTCTTCGCCAAGAATGACAAAATTTGCCCCAGTTCTTCGTTTAACCTTCAGGACTTCGTGGTTTTTGATGCAGGAGTCTACCTTTTCCTTGAGTGTCTTTCTGAATTCATTAGCAGTCGTTTCCAGCATGATTATCTCCTTGAGTATAATTTACACATACAACAGTACGGCTTTACGGTACTGTTGTCAACAGTAGGCGAAGGAATGTCAGACCGGGCCATGCATGCAAAGCCGGGTGGAATACGGATCTGGACTGCATTTCCAGGCTCCGCAACGGGTTGAGATGATGAAAGTAATCCGGCAAGCTTAATAAACTGTGTCGTGGTTGCCCACATCGACAGGAATAATCTCTTGATTTTCAATGAGAAATTCCATGGTGATACGGTAGGAAAGATTGATCGATACCGAGTGCAGGTCTGTAAGTCGTCCTGACAGGCGATGCAGTCGGAGCGATGGATGAAAGGGGTTGGCCTCCAGCAGTTGCAAGGTCTTCAGGTACTGCCGCTCCAACTCTGGATGACGCTTGAGAAAGCGGAGAGCGCGTTTCTCGTACTGCACGGTAAAGACCAGCGACCAACTCACAGGGAAGCCTTGAGACGGGCCAGGTGTTCTTCGGCGCTTTCCTTGACCAGCCGTCCGGCGGCAATGTCAGCGCGAGTCTGGGCCAGGGCGGCTTCCAGTTCGCACTCCCGCAGGTAATGATAGTGTTCCAGGTCCATTATCACAAAGCGTTCCTTCCCGCGAACAGAAATGACCGCCTCGCTTTGCAAGGCAAGAGCGGACTCAATGGCGGAAATTCCTTTGGTCTTCAGGTCGTTGGCAGATATATTGGTCATGGAAAACCTCCTGTTCGTTGTCACATTATTTATAGCACTCTTGACCGTACTACAAAGAGTGCGCTTACTCCTGTAAAGGATGAAAGTTAGTTTACCTGAGTGAAGTCAATTTGGGAGCCAGCCCCTCTTTTTCCCCCAAGCATTTCCCTGCACCTTTCAACAAGCGACTTCCCATTTTGGGAAAAAACATTATAATGCCTGTATGAGAGTTATTTCAAAAAGAACATTGCTCAAATTTGGCGTTGAACATCCTGATGCCGTAAATCCCTTGGCAGCGTGGTATGCTGAGGCGACAAAGGCGCAATGGCTGACTCCTCAGGAAATTAAGACCCACTATAAAACCGCCAGCTTCCTGATGGGTAACCGTGTGGTTTTCAATATTGGCGGGAACAAATACCGCCTGATAGTCAAGATCAATTACCCATACGGGATAGTTTATATTCGATTCGTCGGCACCCATGCTGAATATGACAAGATAAAAGCAGAGGAGATATAAAATGAATATTTTTCCAATCCGGACAGATGCCGATTACGAGGCCGCGTTAGCCCGTATTGATTCGCTTATGGATGCGGAGCTGAATACGCCCGAGGGTGATGAACTCGATATTCTGACAACACTTGTCGAGAGCTATGAGGCCAAGCACTTTGTTCTCCCCGGATGCGATCCCGTTGAAGCAATTCGATTCAGGATGGAGCAACTGGGAATGGAGCCCAAAGACTTGACGCCTATTATCGGATCTCGCTCTAAAGTCTCCGAAGTGCTTCATCATAAACGGAAACTTTCTCTCACGATGATCCGGAATATTCACGCACAATTAAATGTTCCTTATGAATCATTGCTCGGCGCATAATTTCATTTCTCAATCATTATGTGAAAGAGAAGCCTGCGAGCAGCGACGAAACAGTACAATCAGAATAGCGAGGAGTAGCACAGGAAGCGAGAGAAAACTGGGGCACAGAATAGCTTGTTGATTATTTGAGATATTTTAAACGTGGTCTGTCCCCGATTGTCTGAAACGACTACGCCTGAAAAAGTCGTCGTTTCAGACGATATCTTATCTTGACATGATCACTATATGTTGTGGTGTCAGGAGTCAAGTGCATAGCCCCTTAAGAGAATAACCAAAATACGAACAGGAAAATCAAGAATGGTGGAAAAGGAAGGGAACCGAAGATCGATGATGAATGGCGGATGGGGGGAGGTATGTTAGGGAAATCTGTTTTGACACTGATTGCGCAGACAAGGCGAATGTGGTGGGTTATTCTTTGCATTTTCATTCTGGCGGCATGCACCGATAAACATTCCCAAGAAGAATACAAAAACTTCGTGCTCGGAGGATTTTCGCCGGATGGCAGCAAGCTTGCACTCAGTTACTGCACCACCCAATCGGTTTGCAAGACTGGTTTGTTCGACATTCGTCAAAAGGTTTTTACAGAGATTACGCCGCAAGACCCAGACCATTTCTACATTCCAGGTGGCTTCTCTCCGGACGGGACACATCTTGCCATAACCGTGCGCCGTAATAGCGACAATGGACGGGACACCCAGGTCGCATTGCTTAAACTCGCGACTGGGGAGATCACCGAACTGACCAATTCGCATGGCCACAGGTCCGGGCCATCGTTCTCACACGACGGAAAGAAACTCATATTCGCCCGGTCCAACTGGGAACGGGTCTCAGGGAAGACGAGATTTTCGCACTGGGATATTTATGAGATAGACATAGCCACCAGGGAAGAACGCAGGCTGACCGCTTTCCAGTTCTTTCAATATTCATCGCCCTTCTATCTGCCCGACGATCAACACTTCATATTTTCGGGTGAGGGGCCTATCGAGTATGTCTCGCCATCAGGAGAAAAAGGATACAATGGCTACAAGGTGCAATTTCGCGACAATCAAATATTTGTGCTGTCGCCAGCTGGAGAAAAAAGCCTGACGCCATTCTTCACTAATGGTGACTCTTCAGATTTCCCCACTATATCCGCAGATGGGAGCATGATTGTGTATCTGGCGCGGAGCGACCAGTTGGATCCTCCTCGTCCCGGCTTCACCTGGGACTTATTTCTGTTCGACGGCAAGGAACACAAACGTCTGACAAAACTTAACAGTTTAATCAATGACATCGCTCTGTCGTCAAACGGGAGTCTGTCGGCCATTGTGCATACACGTCGTAAGCAGGTGAATAATCCTAAGTTGACATTGTTTAATGTCGATACAGGCCAGATCGATTCGCTCGACCCGGCGCAGCTTTCCGAAAAAAATACCACAGATCAATAATAAACTACTTGAATCGAAAAGATAATCAATACACTGGGGACGGTCACCGCTAACAACATGATATTTAATAAAAACACACCATGAATGCCACAACCATCCTTTCTGCCATTATTGCCATCGTTCTTGCCGATTATCTCCTGGAAAGGGGGCTCAGCTTTCTCAACTGCCGGAGTATTTCCACGCAACTGCCCGCTGAGGTGAAGGGGATTTACAGCGAGGAGAAGTATCAACGGTCCCAGGAGTACAAGAGGGCAAATTGCCGGTTTGAGCTGGTCACCGCCAGCCTGCAGGTTGTGATCCTCTTAGGCCTCCTTATGGGTGGCGGCTTTGCCTTTATCGACGGGCTTGTCCGGGGTAGGGTGCAGGGGGAATTGCTGGTCTCTCTGCTCTTCTTTGCCCTGCTTTTTTTTGGTTCGGAAATTCTCTTTCTGCCCTTTGCCCTCTATCACACCTTTGTCCTTGAGGAGCGCTTTGCCTTTAACAAGACCACCAAGGCCACCTTTATCACCGACAAGCTCAAGGGCTGGCTCCTCACCGTCCTTTTGGGCGGGCCGCTGCTGGCGGCGGTGATCTGGTTTTACCAGGTCACTCAGGGTGATTTTTGGATCTATGCGTGGCTGTTGATGAGTGGCTTCACGATCTTTCTGACCATGTTCTACTCCACCCTGATCGTGCCCCTTTTTAACAAGCAGACACCGCTCGAGCAGGGTGAGCTGCGGGATGCCATCGAGGCCTTCAGCGCCAAGGCCGGCTTTCAGTTGGATAATGTCTTTTTCATTGACGGCTCCCGCCGCTCCACCAAGGCCAATGCCTATTTCTCCGGCCTGGGCGCCAAGAAGCGCATCGTCCTCTATGATACCCTGATTAAAGACCTGGAGGTGGAGGAACTGGTGGCGGTGCTGGCCCATGAGATCGGCCATTACAAGAAAAAGCACACAATCAAGGGGATTATCGCCGCGCTCTGTCAGACCGGCGTCATGCTCTATATCCTGTCGTTGTTTATTGCCAACCCAGTGCTGTCTAAGGCCTTGGGCGCCAATGTCCACAGCTTCCATCTGGCCCTGATCAGTTTTGCACTGCTCTATTCACCGCTGTCCACGGTTATGGGGCTGGCCATGAACAGTTTCTCCCGCAATAATGAGTATGAGGCGGACCGATTTGCCGCCCACCATTTTAACGCTGCGGCCCTGGGATCGGCCCTGAAAAAGCTTTCCGTCAACAATCTCAGCAATCTTACCCCGCACCCGGTCTATGTGTTTTTCCACTACTCCCATCCCCCCCTCTTGCAGAGGTTGCGAGCCATGGCCACGATCTGATCAGCTTTCGGTTGATGGGAGTAGCCGGGCACCTTTACTTTTAACTCTACACAGGGCCTTTCCTGATTTGTCAGGTACAAGTTGGTGACAGGGGAGTGAACATGGATCAGATAGCGATTGCATTAACAGGTGCCACGGCTATTTGGTTGAGCCAGGATGAACGGGCAGAATGGCGGAAATGGGCCTGTATTTTTGGTTTGTGCGGACAGCCGTTCTGGTTTTACTCGGCATGGAAGGCGCAGCAATGGGGCATTTTTGCGTTGAGTTTTCTCTACACCCTGGCCTGGATGCGCGGCATTCGTTATCACTGGCTGAGAAATAAATCCGTCTTAGGCAAGAAATAATCTCCAAACCTGGTTCTTTAAGTTGATGGGTAAAGCGCAGCGTGCCCATCATGTCGCAATGGCATAATCCAACGAACCAGCGACCAGAATAATTTACCCTTTGGTTGTTGGTATATCCAGTTGACATATCCATGTCAAGCCCACTATAATGAAGAAAACGCATTCACTTCATTCTACGGAGGTAGCATTATGCCCTGTGTCCAGACGAAGCTCTTCAAAAGCAATAAAAGCCAGGCTGTTCGTCTTCCCAAAGCGATTGCCTTTCCCGATTCAGTAACCAATGTCGAAATTATTGCGATTGGCAATAAACGTATTATCACACCTGCGGCCCATTCTTGGGACGATTGGTTTGATTCACCCGGAGTTTCTGATGACTTTATGACGGAACGGTTGCAGCCTGTGGATCAGATGCGGGAGAACCTGTAATGTTGAAATACATGCTGGATACCAACATCCTTATTTACACCATGAAAAACCGCCCGGCCCATGTAAAAAAACTCTTCAATCAACATGCTGGGCAAATGTGTATTTCTTCCATAAGTCTGGGAGAGCTGGTCTTTGGGGCTGAACATTCTCTACAGGTTGAACGGAATCTGGCAGATATTGAAATGCTGATTGCTCAGCTTGATGTTCTCCCGTTTGGAATGATAGAAGCAAATCATTTTGGCCGGATTCGCTCAGAGCTATACCGGATTGGGCAGCCAATAGGCCCTTACGATATGATGATTGCCGGTCATGCAAGGGCAACCGGAATGATTCTGGTGACAAATAATGAAAAAGAGTTTGCGCGAGTGAAGGGGCTACTTATAGAAAACTGGTGTACGGAATAGAATAAAGATGATTCGAGATATTTTAAACGTGGTTTGTCCCCGAATGTCCGTAAAACTCCTCTCACACCGTCTTGACAGGATTTTTACGGTAGTTTCCGCTGGGCGCGCCTTCAACATAGATACCTTCGAGATAGGAGAGTTTTCTTGGCAGTTGTTGTGCCGTGCCCCTGGTAATCAGGAATGTTGCTTTCCTCCCGACAATAAGCGTTCCCAGCTTCTCCATGCCGAAGAATCCGGCTCCATTTTCCGAGGCGCAGCGGATGGCCTCCTCCAGTGAATAACCGGCCTTGATGAACAACTTCATCTCCTCGACCATCGACTCGCCATGGAGTATGCCGACACTGCCGGCACCGGTTCCCACCGCCGTTTTCACGCCCAATGTTCTGGCCAGGCGCAGTTGCGTGAGTTGTTCGGTGAGCATTTTTTTCCAAAAGGCCTCAGCGCCGGAGTTTGGCTTTCCCGGCGCCACATAGCGCTGGGAGAAACGGCAACATACATCGCCGCTTGCGCCCGCACCGTCCAGACCATTCTTGGCCCGCAGGACGCTGGGAATCCACAGTACATCCTGCTCTGCCATCTTCCGAAGATTGTCCTCGCCCATAGCGTATCCCTGTTCGATGGCATCGCATCCCGCCGCAAGCGCCTCCGCTACCTGCTGCCGGCCATTGGCCACCACCACCGCCTTTCTGCCGCCTCTGTGCAGGAGGATGCGGCCCAGGTCTTCCTGGTTAAGTCGAAGATACGGGGCCTCCTCGTCTTCGATATTTCCGGAATAATCGATCTTGAGAAAATCAGCGCCAGGATGGTGGCCGGCGGCACTATCCTGGCAGCTCCGGCAGAGACCGCCGGAGCTGCGAATGTCAATGCTGCTCCCCGGCGCCAGCCCCTGTTGATATCGATCCCTCAGGTCGGTTAGATCATCGCTTACGGCCACACCCTGCACTCCGTATGCATGGCAGTAGCTGATGTGCCGCTCCACCATGGCTGCCTTTTCCGCAAGGTCGGCCTCTTCAGCGGTCAATCGGACCTGACAGTCTACGGAGGGCGATCGCATAAGCGAAACGCTGCAGTCAACCAGCGCCGGCAAAATGACACAGTGCGAGAAGTCATCGATTGTCGCTCCGTCATGGCGGGGAAGGTCTGCGGCGGAGCCAATGGCGGTAATAATGGTGTCCTTCACTGCCAGAAAGACATTCCTGCGCACATCGGCGCCGCTGCCGTCGATAAAACTTCCCGCCACTATGAATCGTGTTTCACTCATGAATATCTTGTTTCCCTCTCTGTGCGGTCGTGCTTGTGATGAGGTTTGATGAAGTAAAGAGACTCCTCTCTTGCCTCAATGTGAGCCAGCCCTGTTCGTTTCAGCTTTTTGATATCTTTGGTCGCTTGTTTTGAGAGGATAACTGACCAGTTTACCGTTCGATTTCATGCAGGGGCGTTCCCTCGGCAAGAGGTTCTTCGGCGGAAAGGTGAATGCTTTCCACTAAGCCGGGAACACGATTGAGATAAATGGTATCCTCAATGGCGCGCCAATCTTCTTCACCAAGAATGACAAAATTTATACCGGTTCTCCGTTTAACCTTTAAAACTTCGTGGTTTTTAATACAGGTATCCACTTTCTCCTTGAGTGATTTTCTGAATTCACTAGCAGTAGTTTCCGGCACGATTGTCTCCTTTGGAATAGTTTGTATCCAATAGCGGTACGTCTTTCCGGTATTGTTGTCAACAGTATGAGGCGGAAAGAGTCAGGCCAAGCCATGAAAAAAACCTGGATGCAAAGCATCCGGCTTGCATTCCCAAACGGCGCATGAGAACGAGAGTGCGAATGTAACCCGACCCAGATAAACGGGATAAATACCTTCACGAAATTCTTTTCTGAAAACAAGAAAAGAATTTCTAATGTAACCCGATACGCTTAATAAACTGTGTCGTGGTCTCCCACATCGACAGGAATAATTTCTTGATTTTCAATGAGAAATTCCAAGGTGATGCGGTAGGAAAGGTTGATCGATACCGAATGCAGGTCTGTAAGTCGTCCGGACAGGCGATGCAGTCGGAGCGATGGATGAAAGGGGTTGGCTTCCAGCAACTGCAAGGCCTTCAGGTACTGCCGTTCTAACTCGGGATGACGCTTGAGAAAGCGGAGGGCGCGAGTCTCATATTGATCGGTAAAGATCAGCGACCAACTCACAGGGAAGCCTTAAGACGGGCCAGATGTTCTTCGGCGTTTTCCTTGACAAATCGTCCGGCGGCAATGTCAGCGCGGGTCTGGGCCAGGGCGGCTTCCAGTTCGCACTCCCGCAGGTAATGGTAGTGCTCCAGGTCCATTATCACAAAACGCTCCTTGCCGCGAACGGAAATAATCGCCTCAGTTTGCATGGCAAGAACGGACTCAATGGCGGAAACCCCTTTGGTCTTCAGGTCATTAGCTGATATATTGGTCATGGAAGTCCTCTCGTTAGTTGTCGCATCTATTATAGTGTTCTTGATCGTATTATAATGAGTGCGTTTGTTCCTGTAAAGGATGAAAAAGAGTTTATGTGAGTGAAGGGGTTGCTTATAGAGAACTAGAGTACGGAATAGAGCAATAATGATTCAAGATATTTTAAACGTTGTCTGTCTCCGATTGCCCCTTGGCAACTTCCTATAAAGATGTTGCAATTTTCCTTTTTGCGTATAAAATAATTTTTCTTCTATTTCACCCGATCTTTCGGGGTCGAATTTGCTGGTTATTGTACCCTGAGAAGTTTTTTTGCTAACGGCAGGCAAGGATGTGGCCTGCCGTTCTGTTTTTTTATTGAGCTGCTTGCGTTCGTTGTGCTGGTTTCATCTATAAGCGGGAGTCGAAAAAGATAATGGCCTTAATCGTTCAAAAATTTGGCGGGACCTCAGTAGGGAGTCCTGCGAAGATAAAAGCAGTGGCGGAGCGGGTGCTCAGAAACAAGAGCCAGGGCAACCAGATGGTGGTGGTCCTGTCAGCCATGTCGGGAGAGACCAATCGTCTGGTCGATCTGGCCTCGCAGATGCAGGAGCTCCCTGATACCCGCGAGATGGATATGCTGCTGTCCACCGGTGAGCAGGTGACTATTGCCTTGTTTGCCATGGCCGTGAAACAGGCCGGGGACGATGCCGTCTCCTTCCTCGGTGATCAGGTCAAGATCAACACCGATTCGGTGCACACTAAGGCCCGGATCGAATCCATTGATTCTGAAAAAATCCGGGCCGAACTGAATCAGGGCAGGGTGGTTGTCATTGCCGGCTTCCAGGGTGTTAACGAAAAGGGTGATATCACGACGCTGGGACGAGGAGGCTCCGACACTACCGCCGTCGCCCTGGCCGCGGCCTTGCAGGCTGATTCCTGTGAGATCTATACTGATGTTGAGGGTGTCTATACCACGGATCCGAATATCTGCGCCAAGGCCAGAAAGATTGACCGGATCTCCTACGATGAAATGTTGGAGCTCGCCAGTCTGGGGGCCAAGGTCCTTGATATCCGGTCGGTG
>CAISPV010000075.1 GCA_903887485.1 uncultured Desulfobulbaceae bacterium
GTGATTCTGCAATCGATAGGGGTAATCCTGCGGTTTATCAGAAAGACCGCAACCAAGATGATCAAGGGCAATCACCCGGTGCGTCTTCGAGAGCAAGGCAACAAGATGGCGGTAATAATAGGACCAGGTGGGGTTGCCATGGACCATGACAATGACCCGCCCCGCCCCTTCATCCAGATAATGCAGGCGGTGCCCATCAATAGTAGCAAAATGTGAAGAAAAGGGATATTCTGGATACAAGTATGTCTGTCCTTAACCAAAGCATTGATGACTGATAACTGACCAGCCCCAAGAATAGTCGACCCGAACCCGGTGTCAACCTTTTTTCAGATATCGCCCACTCACCAATCCGCCACCAGAGGAGCCTGCCCAGATGCCCGCCAACCTTACCCCCGAAGAACTTCTTCTCACGATCAAGGAACTGGAAGACAAAAACCGGCAACTCGTCCAAAAAACCGAGGGACTCAGCGGAGAGCTTGATCGTTACCGCCTGCTGATTGACAGCGCCAGTGATTTGATCCACAGTGTGACTCCTGAAGGGGCCTTTCTCTATACCAATCAGGCCTGGCGCGACACCCTCGGCTACACGGAAGAAGATATCCGGCAGTTATCGCTCATGGATATTGTCGATAAAAAGTGCAAAGGTAAATGCGAACAGATCTTCAATTGCCTGATGAAGGGCGACAAGATTGACCGGAATACCACCACCTTTATTGCCAAAAATGGCGACAGTGTGTTCGTCGAGGGCCGTTGTTCCACCCATTTTGAAAATGGCAGGCCCCTCTTCATGACCGGGATCTTCAGAAACATGAGTGATCAGACCCGCAGTGAACTGGCCCTGCTGCAAAGCGAAAAAAGATACAAAGACCTCTTTGAAAATTCCTCCGACCTGATCCAGATCGTCCACCCAACCGGCAAATTCCTCTATGTAAACCGCGCCTGGCGGGAGACATTCGGCTACAACCAGGAAGAGACTGCCGCTCTTTCCATCTTTGACCTGATCGCCGCCGACTGCCAGGGACATTGTCAAACCACCTTTCAACAGATTATCAGCGACCCGAAACTCCATTATATCGACACGGTCTTCAATACGAAAGATGGCAGGCAGGTTATCATTGAAGGCAATGCCATCTGCAATTTCGAGAACGGAAAACCGATCTTCACCCAATGTATCTTCCGGGATGTGACCGAAAAAAAGAAGATGATCGAAGAGCTGATCAAGGCCCAGAAACTTGAATCACTCGGCGTTCTCGCCGGTGGCATTGCCCACGATTTCAACAACCTGCTCACCGCCATCCTTGGCAATATCTCTTTGGCCAAGATGTATGCCAAGCCGCAGGATATCATAACCGACTACCTGCATAAAACGGAAAAGGCCTCCATCAGGGCCCAAGGGTTGACCAAACAGTTGCTCACCTTTTCCAAGGGCGGCGCTCCCATCAAAAAGGTAACCCCGCTCACGGAACTGATCAAGGACTCCACCAGCTTTGTCCTCAGGGGATCAAAAGTCAAATGCGATTATCATTTTGACCAGAACCTCTGGGCCGTTGAAGCCGACGAGGGGCAGTTGAGCCAGGTCGCCCAGAACCTGGTCATTAATGCCAGTCAGGCCATGCCCGATGGCGGCACCATAACCATCCTGGCCACAAACGAATCCCTTGCTCTGAATGAGTCCTCGTCCTTGCCGCCGGGGAACTATATAAAGCTCATCTTTCAAGACCACGGTACAGGAATCCCTCCCGAACACCTCTCCAGGATCTTTGACCCTTATTTTTCCAGTAAAAGCACAGGAACTGGTCTGGGGTTAGCCATTTCCTACTCCATCATCAAAAGCCATGGCGGCCTGATTACGGTAGACTCAGAACTGGGCCAGGGGACAACTTTTTCTATTCTCCTGCCGGCGATCCTCAATCATGTTCCCCAACCCGAAAAACAAGATAACCTCCATAACATTGTCGCCAGAAAGATATTGATCATGGATGACGATCAAACCGTTCGTGAAATCGCGGCGGCAATGCTCACCTTTATTGGATGCAGCTTCGAGGAGGCCGGAGACGGGATAGAGGCTATCAGTCGCTATATAAAGGCTCAGAAAGATAGCGTCCCCTTTGATATCGTCATCATGGATCTGACCATCCCCGGGGGCATGGGTGGCAAGGAGGCCATTGCCGCCTTACTCGCCCTGGATCCCCAGGCCAGGGTAGTTGTCTCCAGTGGATACGCCAACGATCCCATTATGGCAAGCTACAAGGACTATGGTTTCTATGGCGTTCTTCCCAAACCTTTCAAGATGGATGAGCTATGCAAGGTTATCGCCACCGCTATTAATTAAAAACAGCCTTGATGAATGTTCATAACGGCTGAGCTGCTTGTGATCTGTTGGCTCAGATCTTGTTGCCTCAGCAACCTGCATAGTCACCATTATAATAAATACTTTTGTGCCCCTTGATCATGCTCCTTGAGATAGACAAACTGAATGTGAGTTTCACCCTCGACACCGGCAGACAGCAACCCGAGGGAAACCAGGTGCTGCATGATGTGTCTCTCTCTGTTGACCAGGGCGAGACCGTGGCCCTGGTCGGGGAATCAGGATCGGGAAAATCGGTAACCGCCCTCTCGATCCTGCGACTCCTGGAAGAGGGCAGTCAGGTGCGCAGTTCAGGCCATATTAATTTTGAGGGACAGGATATCCTGGCACTGCCAGACCGGCAGTTACGGGCCATCCGCGGCAACCGGATCGCCATGATCTTTCAGGAGCCGATGACCTCGCTCAATCCGGTGTACACCATTGGCAATCAACTGATCGAGCCCCTGCTCCTGCACCGGGCCA
The DNA here is from genome assembly GCA_903887485.1 of uncultured Desulfobulbaceae bacterium. Taxonomy (GTDB): domain Bacteria; phylum Desulfobacterota; class Desulfobulbia; order Desulfobulbales; family Desulfocapsaceae; genus UBA2270. Next base: position 2,831 of record CAISPV010000075.1, read on the forward strand.
TGACCAGGAAAGAAGCGGAGAAGGAGGCCATCCGCCTTCTGGAGCGCACCGGCATCGACACCCCGGAGGCCCGCCTCCACACCTATCCACATCAGCTCTCCGGCGGCCAACGGCAACGGGTGATGATCGCCATGGCCCTTGCCTGCCGCCCGTCCCTGCTCATTGCCGATGAGCCGACAACCGCCCTCGATGTGACCATCCAGGCCCAGATCCTTGACCTGATCCGTGACCTGCGGGATGAGTTTCAGATGGCCGTGCTCCTGATCACCCACGATCTGGCCATGGTCAGACAGATCGCCGATCATGTCCATATCATGCAGGGCGGCAAGATTGTCGAACATGGGCCGACCCAAGGTCTGCTTGCCAACCCGCAGCACCCGTACACCATCCACCTCCTGCAATCCATTCCCCATGGCAACCCCGCTGAGAAACAAGGACAGAAGCCCCTGCTCACCATCGGTCATCTCGGCTGCCATTTTCATCTCAAGGATGGCTGGAGCGGTTTTTTGAAGAGGAAGATAAAGACCATCAAGGCCGTTGATGATGTCAGCCTGACACTCAATGAGGGGACGACCTGCGGGGTGGTGGGAGAATCGGGATCAGGGAAGACCACGCTCGGCATGGCCATTCTCAAACTGGCCAAGAGCCAGGGAACGATCAACTTTGACGGCCAGGATCTGCAGCAGCTCACCAACCGCCAGATGCGCCCCCTACGCCGCGAACTGCAGGTGGTATTCCAGGACCCTTTTTCCTCCCTCTCCCCCCGGATGACCGTGGAACAGATCGTCGAAGAAGGGATGCGGGTACATGGCTTAGGCGGAACCGTACAGCAACGCCACGAGATCGTGGCCGAGACCCTGATCGAGGTGGGACTCAGCCCGGAGATGGCCTGGCGTTACCCCCATGAATTTTCCGGCGGCCAACGGCAGCGCATTGCCATTGCCCGCGCCATTGTCCTCAAGCCCCGGCTCCTGATCCTTGATGAGCCGACCTCAGCCCTCGACATGACCATCCAGAAGCAGATCATCGACCTGCTCCTGGACCTGCAGCAACGATACAGGATGACCTACCTCTTTATCTCTCACGACCTGCGCGTGATCCGAGCCTTGGCCGATCAGGTGGCGGTGATGCAGCATGGCCGCATTGTTGAAGCAGGTCCGGCCCGGGAGGTCTTTGCCGCCCCCCAGCATGCCTACACCCAAAGGTTGTTCGCAGCGGCACTGCATTAATGGAAAGAAAACGTCAATCTCTCATTTCCTCTTGAGAGTTCTCTATCCTTCCTGCAAACAAAACACCAAATTGAATACCCGATAAGACTGTTCAGTCACGGAGCAACAGAAAAACCGCAGGAATGATAGTACCGGTTTCCCCACCAGATTTTCCAATACTGAAACTGATATAATAATCTTCCTGATTACTGTTATTCTGTCCGTCTTTGCACCTGACATAAAAATCGTAGGCCTGTCCGTTCTTAAGATTATTCAGATTTTGCTGATGAATGGTTCCGCCAGTAACTGAAAAGGTATTTATCATGGCCGAAAATGCCACCCCGCGAACAGTGGCAAAGCGACAGGTCGCGTTTTCATTGCTGGTAACGGAAAGAGTGGCCTGTGTTGTGCCAGGAGCAAGTTGCCCTGAAGGGGCGCCGTGGCTTAAAACAGGAGGGCTGGTATCGCCGCTTCCATCCCAGCCGGCCACCCGTGCCAGCATCCACCAGAAGGCCCGCGCCTTGAGGTTGCAGTTCAACGGCTGAGAATGTTGGCAGGAGTCGACTGGCGCACAAAGCTCGGAGCTGCTGTGACTCGTACACCAGTCAGTGGCCCAGTTGTGGCCGCCGCCACTATAATCACAATTATCGTTGGCGTTTAAGTCGAGAAAATAATAGCCATCCGGGTTATAGCTTTCAATGTCGGCAAAATCGAAAAGAACCTTGTTGTTGGCCTGGCAATAGTGGCGAATACGGTTGTTGAGCTTGTTCAGGGTGCCGTTCACACCCGTTCCGTCCAAATGACCGGTCATGTACACAAAGGTGACGTCAGGGTATTCCAGCTCCAGCTGATTCATGGTGTGAAGATAGGTGTCAATACCCGCCTCGGTATTATCACTCACTCCACCGCACCAGGACCAAATCACAACATTGCGGGTGTGGCCTGTGCCACTACTGCTGTTAAGATAGGTGCGCGTGGCAGCCGCCCAGGCAGTATCTCCATAATATCCCAGATCTCCATCCGGGGTGTAGTCAGCCAGGGACAAGACGCCGCCAGTGATGGCTCCATCACTGTTCAAGGCATAGAGGGTTCCATAGGTGGGGCTGCTGGCCAGTACCTTCATGCCTTCCACCGGTTGTGATCCGTGGGAGGTGTGGCCATAGGAAAGGCGGAGGGTGCCTTTGACGGCATTAATCCAATCTGCAGGGATGGCGCTGAGAGTGGTGGTGCGGTGGTCGGCAATGATTGCGGCTGGCAGGGGTGACGGGATGAGATAGAGAAAAAAAACAAAGGTGGAGAACCAAAGCCGAATCATAATTATCCTCATTGACAAAGGTTAATGGTTTTTTGGGGACAATATCAAATGGACACCTTGCAAAATTATCTTTTTGCCCAGCGGGACGGGCGACCATTCGACGATCTTTGCAGAGCGCTTAAAATCCTTACTTACCGGCCTGCAGGAGAATACTCTTCAGTTCTTCTTCACTCATGGGCTGATCAAATCGCACATGCACAGAATAATTTCTCTCCATATAATCATGCAACGTAACCCCGACAATCTCTCCGTTTCGTTCCTGAACCTTATCTGTTGCGAGAGGCAAAAAAGAGACAATACATCGCCCCAGAAGTAATCGTGTTTTTTCTTTTTGGGTGATGCGGATTGACAACGAAAGACCGCCAAGAGAGATATCATCCAGCTGTGCCTTGAATTGTTGCCGCGGGGAGCTCTCATTATTACTCAACAAGCTGTTGACAAGCACCATCTGTACAGGGTAGCGCGTATCCTGCCGCCGATTTTCTTGCATCTTTTGCAATAATTCAGTAGTGTTATCCGACCGGCGACAATAATCGGCCAGACTGGTTTCAAGCCCTGGATACTGCGGCAGCAGCTTTAGAAAAACATCCCGTTCGAGAACCTGCGCTTTCACAGCAGTCATGGCCACAAGCGATACCGTCCATACCGAGACATCAAAGAAGGGACCAGCCCCGATAATTTCTCCAGGATTCATCTGTTTAATAAACACCTCTTTCTTGCCTTGCCGGTATGTCAGGGCAACCCGTCCCTCGTTGATAAAATAAAGAGTGGAATCAAGATCTCCCTGCCGAGCAATCACCTCGTCCGCCTGATAATCATCGAAACGCTGACAATGATACAGGGCATTGAAGGCGTCGATCTCCAGAAAATCATACAGTTGCTGCCAGAGACTGATATAATGTTTGCTGATAGCATTACTCTTTTCCTCATCTATGACCTCATTCACACGAATGATCTCGAACAGGGCATTTGGATTCACTGCCAGCAAACGATCACGCAGATTCTCGGCTGTCACGAAATCTTTTTCCATAGCCGCGTTCACCGCCTTTTCAGCAATGAACTCAGTCGCTCCGGCAATATTTTTATCCTGCAGCAATTGTTCAATCTGAGCATCTATGTCACGCTGATGTAACTTTGCCTTATTTTGCAAATCACTCATTTGCCATTTCTCCCGTTCATGATGATAAATCCAACCACCTCCGGCAAAGCCGGATGCTTAAAAAATGTGAATCACTCATAAGAAAGCTGGAAAACGAAAACAGAGCTTTTTGCCACTTTATTTTTTATTGTTAAAAAAATCCAGTGGGCTCCTGCACTATAACGCGCAGATCCTCTTTTCCCTCCTGCAGGATATCACAGCAGTCAAGCCATAACAATACCTAAATTATCGTCTTTTCATCTGATTTCAGCAAAGCAAACCATCAATTTCACGACAGGACAACCACAGCCAAATCACTTCATAACAAGTGAGACTGTCCCTCTAAAGCCACCTGCTATCGGCCGCCCGACCTCTTGTCCCCTCTGATATCATCCTGAAACAGAGAGAGTCCCCGCTCCATGGCGCAGAAATCACCGCACATGGTACAGGTGCCGCTGTTTTCGGGGGTGCGGCTGTTTCGTACCTCCAGCGCCTTTTCCGGAAACATCAGCAACGGGAAATGCTCTTTCCAGTTAGTGTCCCGCCGGCTGAGCGCCACCTTTTTCTCCTGTTCGCGTCGGTCCGGATACTTGGCGATATCGCCGATCCTGGCGGCCAGTCGGGTGGCCCGTACCCCTTCCCGCACATCATCAACATTGGGCAGGGCCAGATGTTCGGCCGGCGTTATGTAGCAGATGAGATCAGCGCCAAAGCGGGCCGAGCTGGCCGCACCGATGGCGGCGGTGATGTGGTCATACCCGGCCCCGGAATCAGCGGGCAGAGGCCCGAGCACATAGTAGGGCGCGCCGCCGCTCATCCGTTTTTCGAGCATGATATTACCTTCGATCTCATCGAGTGGCACATGGCCCGGCCCCTCCACCATCATCTGACAACCCATGTCACGGCCGATCTCGGCAAGTTCGCAATTGATCACCATCTCCGCCATCTGGGCCCGATCATGGCTGTCATGGATAGCCCCGGCCCGGATCCCGTTGCCAAGCGAGAGCACCGCATCATACTTTTTCATCAGGGTGCACACCCGGTCAAACTGCTCATAGAGGGGATTCTCCCGGTTATTGTACTCCATCCACGAGACCATGAAGGTGCCGCCCTTGGAGACCAGCCCGCCATAGCGATAGCCTTGTTTGCGCAGCCGCTCGATGGAAAAGCGGTTGATCCCGCAATGGATGGCCATGAACGAGATCCCGTCGGCAAGCTGGCGCTCAATCAGCTCGAAGAGATACTCGGCATCCAGCTTGTTGGGGTTGTGATATTTGCGGCTGGCCTCGGAGAAGGCCTGATAGAGCGGCACATTGCCCACCGGTAGGGTACAGGCGGCCAGGATTCGCCGGCGCACCAGATCAAGATCGCCGCCGGTGGAAAGCTCCATCAAGGTATCGGCCTGTTCCGCCTCAGCCATCTGGGCCTTGCGCACCTCCAGCTCAATATCGGCGATATCAGACGAGGTGCCGATGGAGGCATTCACCTTGGTGCGCAGTCCCTTGCCGATCCCGATCACCTTCTGCAAAGGCCGGTTCGGATGGACGGCAATGACAATATGACCGTCGGCCACCCGCTGGCGGATGGTTTCTGGGTCCAGGCCAAAGCCCTCGTCCATGGCTACTTTTTTCATTGCTTCGGTGATAATGCCTTCGCGGGCCAGTTCAATCTGGGTCTTCATCTCTTCATTTCCTTTTTAACGCCTATTCCGCCTGGGCATAAAAAAAGTCCGTACCACGTCTGAAGGGTTTCCCCCAAGACGCAATACGGACTTCTACGGACAAGAATTCCTTTTTTTCTTCCGGCAGGTCTTCTGACTCACGGATCATCCTCAGACCGCGCCTTCCCACCCATCATCCGGGATACTCGGAATGACAGACAGTGACATCATGCAGTCCTTGTCCCCGCTTACAGCGTTGGCCCAACGTTACGGTCTCACACCGTATTCCCTTTTCACCGCCCTGAAGATCAGGGCGACACCGGAAGAATTCCTTTAACAATCAACGACGAGCACCTTAGTCAAGAATGGGGAAAATGTAAAGATCGACCAAGGCCCATCAACACCATCCGCCGGATATTTTTTTATTCAGATGCCAGCGCATCAACCCGGCACCGGAAGAACACCCATTATTCCTTTTTTTTGTTGATTATCGCCGGCAAGTACAAAAGCCATGGTTTACCAAACGTAGCAGTACAGTTGATATTATTATTCATGGTCACCGAGCCATCAAGACAATCGGCATCTCCACTCCAACCGGTGAAGGTGGAGCCTGCGTCGGCATGAGCGATAAGGGTAACAGTTGCGCCCGTTGTGTAACTCATGCAATAGGTGCCAGGACCACATGATGTGCCTGAAGGAGTGCTGCTGCTGGATACCGTACCCGTGCCCGATCCGCTTCTGGCAAGAACCAAAAACTGTGGAGACCATGAGAGTCCGCCACGTACACAACGAACGTAGGATGGCTCATTATCCTTACCGGTCGAATCGCTCGAGCCATTGTCGAAAAGGACAGCCCACGCGCCACCAAAACTTTTCGTGTTAGTGGTAGCCGACCAATAATCGCTGTTTGTACAGTTAATAAAGGCTATGTTCCCTTTAAGTGTTGAAACTGCCCCAGAGAAATGGCGAGCAAAGACTCTGGTGAAATTTGGGGATGTTGCTCAAGAGAACGCCGCCACCCCAGATAATTCGACAGATACATTGTGGCTACACCATGAAAGCGCAGGAGCCAGGATTTAAAC
>CAISPV010000076.1 GCA_903887485.1 uncultured Desulfobulbaceae bacterium
CATGGCAACCCCACCTGGTCCTATTATTACCGCCATCTTGTTGCCTTGCTCTCGAAGACGCACCGGGTGATTGCCCTTGATCATCTTGGTTGCGGTCTTTCTGATAAACCGCAGGATTACCCCTATCGATTGCAGAATCACAGAGATAACCTTGAGGCCCTGTTGCAGCAACTCCAGATCACCTCCTATTCCCTGATTGTCCATGACTGGGGCGGGGCTATTGGTCTGGGGGTGGCCGGCCGCAATCCTGGAGCCTTGGAAAAGCTGGTGATCCTCAATACCGCTGCCTTTCGTTCGCAACGAATTCCTTGGCGGATTCGGGTCTGCCGCTGGCCTGTTATCGGCAGCCTGCTGGTGCGCGGCCTGAACGGGTTTGCCGGTCCGGCGGTTTTTATGGCGGTGACCAGCCGCCTGCGTCCGGAGGTGGCCAGGGCCTATCTGGCGCCGTATGATTCCTGGGAGAACCGGGTGGCTGTTTACGGTTTTGTCCGCGATATCCCGCTTGACCCTTCGCATCCTTCCTATGCCACCCTGCAAGAGGTTGAAGAGGGGTTGTCTGGTCTTGCCGCCAGAAATATCCCCATCCTTATCTGCTGGGGTGGTCGGGATTTTTGTTTTAATGATCATTTCTATCAGGAATGGCTGAGGCGCTTTCCCAAGGCCGAAAGCCATTATTTTAAAGATGCTGGTCATTATGTGCTCGAGGATGCCCTGCCCGAGATCAGGCCGCTGCTGGCGGACTTTTTTGCTGATTCTGCTTCATCATCAGGAACTGTCAGGTGAATGTCAATATCGGACAGGCCCTGGCCGATCGGGCGCGGGAACTGGCAGATGAGATCGGTCTGGTAGAGGCGGCCACCGGCAAGTCCCTGACCTTTCGAGAACTCAATGGCCGCGCCGACGCCTTTGCCTCTTATTTACAGGCCCAAGGAGTGCGACCAGGCGAGCGGGTGATGCTCATGGTCAGGCCTTCCGCTGATTTTGTCTGTCTGACCTTTGCCCTGTTCAAGCTGGGGGCGGTTGTCATCCTCATTGATCCAGGGATGGGGTACAGGAACCTGCGGCGCTGTATTGCCGGGGTCCAGCCGCAGGTCTTTATCGGGATTCCCGAGGCCCACCTGTTTCGTTTGCTGTTTCCTGCCTCGTTTCGGTCAGTCAGGCTTTCCTTCTGCTGCGGCTTTTTTTTTGGCCTCTTTGGACCGGATATCTGCGCGCAGGTCGGGGTTGCCTCGCAGCCATTTCCGGCGTATCCGGCGCGGGTTGATGAACTGGCCGCCATTATCTTTACCACCGGTTCCACCGGGCCGCCTAAAGGGGTGCGCTACGAGCACGGGGTCTTCAACGCCCAGTTGCGGTTGATCCGCGATTATTATCAGATCGGCCCCGGCCAGATCGATCAGCCGGGATTTCCGCTCTTTGCCCTCTTTGCCACGGCCCTCGGGGCCAGGGCCGTTATCCCGGATATGGATCCGACTCGGCCGGCCAGGGTCGATCCCCGGAAATTTGTCCGTTCGCTGCGGGAGCAGAAAGTGACCTATTCCTTTGGCTCACCAGCCATCTGGAATGTGGTCAGCCGCTATTGTCAGGAGCAGGGGATCGTCCTGGACACCCTGCAACAGGTGCTCATGGCCGGGGCGCCGATCTCTGGCGACCTGGTTTCCAGGATGCAGGCCATTCTCCCGTCCGGGGCCAGGATCCATACCCCCTATGGCGCCACCGAGAGTCTGCCCATCGTCTCCCTTGAAGGCAAAGAGATCGTGGAGTCTACCTGGCCTCTCAGCCGTCAGGGCCATGGTATCTGCGTAGGCAGGCCACTACCGGGGATTGAGGTCCGGGTCATTGCTCTCTCTGATGCTCCAATTCCGCTCTGGGATGATTCCTTGTGCCTGCCGCCAGGGCAGATCGGCGAGATCGTGGTGCGTGGCGATGTGGTGACTAAGGCCTATGAGAATAATGAGCAGGAAAACTTGCTGGCCAAGATTGCAGACAAAGGTTCTTTCCGGCACCGGATGGGAGATCTTGGTTATCTCGATGACCAGGGGCGTCTCTGGTTCTGCGGCAGGCGTGCTCACCGGGTCGAGACCAGGGATGGGGTGTTGTTTACCATCCCCTGCGAGGCCATTATCAATGAACATCCCGATGTCGCCAGATCAGCGCTGGTGGGGATTGTTGATCCGCTTCATCCGGGGCGGCAGCAACCGGTGATGATTGTGGAGCCGGTCAAGACCAGGAAGATCAACCGGGAAAGGCTGCTGGCCGAGGTGAGGGAACTGGCAGCGGACAGCCCTCTGACCAGTTCCATCCAGCTCTTTCTGACCCACCCTGATTTCCCCGTTGATATCCGTCATAATGCCAAGATCTTTCGCGAGCAGTTGAGCGTCTGGGCCCAGAAACAGCTGTTGGGGCGGTCATGAACAAGGCGTTGATTACCGGTGGCGGCGGGTTTGTCGGCCAAGCGATTGTCCGTCAGTTACGGGCACGGGATATCGAGTGCCTGGTGATCGGCCGCCACTTGTACCCGGAGGTTGAAGCCCTGGGGGCCGTATGCCGGCAGGGCGATATCTGCGATCGGGATTTCATGCGGGCATGCTGCCGGGACGTGGACACTGTTTTCCATGTGGCGGCCTTGGCCGGGATTTGGGGGAGATGGCAAGACTATTATGCCACTAATGTCCTGGGAACCGCAAATGTCCTGGCCGGGTGCCGGGCGGCTGGCGTCCGTCATCTGATCTATACCTCCACCCCATCAGTAGTCTTCAACCAGCAGTCCATTGAGAACGGCGATGAGCAGCTGCCGTATGCCGACCGCTTTCTCTGTCATTATGCCCGGAGCAAGGTGATGGCCGAGCAGTTGATCCTGGCCGCCTCTGATCATGACCTGCGCACCTGCGCCATCAGGCCGCATCTGGTGTGGGGGCCGGGAGATCCGCATCTGATCCCGAGGCTGATTGAACGAGGGCGGAAAGGGCGGCTTCGGCAGGTGGGGGCAGGGGAGAATCTGGTCGATATCTCCTATGTTGACAATGTGGCCCACGCCCACCTGCTGGCCGCGGATAATCTGGCGGGTGCCGGGACGGCGGCGGGGCGGGCCTATTTTATCAGCCAGGGAGAGCCGGTGAACCTGTGGCAGTGGATAGGCGAGTTGTTCTCTCGGCTTGACATCGCGCCGGTGCGAGCTAAAATCTCCTATCCGGCAGCCTACACGATTGGCGCCTTGCTGGAAGGGATTTACCGTTTGGCAGGCCGGCAGCAGGAACCGCCGATGACCCGTTTTCTGGCGCAGCAACTTGCCAAATCGCACTATTTTTCCATTGCCAGGGCCAGCCATGACCTTGGCTATCAACCACTTGTCTCCACTGAGCAGGGGATGGAGCGTTTACTCGCATCACTGACGACATCACTGACGACAAAATGAAAACATATCTTCAGAAAATCTGGGCCATGGTTCTGGTCTTTTCCATGCTCAATCTCTCCTGCGCACGGCCTGCCGCTGCGTTCACTGTCGGTGAGGAGCGGGAGGTGGGAGAGAACCTTTTATATCAGGTGCGCTTGGCGTTCTCTCTTTTTGATGATCCTGATATCTCACAATATGTCAATGATTTGGGTTCTGAGGTGCTGGAAGCGGCGGGTGCTCAATATTTTAACTATCACTTCTTTCTGATAAAAGATAAGGAGTTTAACGCCTTTGCCGCTCCCTCTGGTCTGATCTTTTTTCATTCCGGTCTCATTGAGACCATGCAGAGTGAGGATGAACTGATCTCGGTGATGGCCCATGAGGTTGGGCATGTAGTCAGCCGCCATATCGCCTCCCGTATGGATAAAGGGATGAAGGTGGGTATCGGCGCGCTGGCGCTGGCCTTGGCCGGTCTGGCCCTTGGTGGCGGAGGCGTTGCCGGTCAGGCCCTGCTGACCGGGTCAATGGCGGCCAATGAGGCCCTGAATCTGCATTTCAGCCGTCAGGATGAGGAAGAGGCCGATCTTCTCTCCTATGGCTGGATGAAGAAACTGAACAGAGATCCGGCGGCCATGGAAAAGATGTTGCAGACCATGCGCCGGATAACCCGCTACCGTATGGGCCAGATTCCTCCTTATCTGCTCACCCACCCTGATCCCGAGGCCCGTCTTGGGTATATCCAGTCCCTGATTGCCACTGAGAAGGCGCCATTGACTAGGAACCTTCAGCAGACTGACAACTTTGCTTTCTTGCGCGCAAAGTACCGGATTCTGTCCCAGGTCGAAGATGATGGCCAGTTTCGGATTTTTCTGAATACGAAAATTTCTGATCCCCAGGCCGCTCCTCTGGAAAGAATCATGGCCAAGTATGGTCTTTCCCAGGTGGAAAGAGAGGCAAATAACTATGAACGCAGTCAGGCCTTATTAAGGGAGGTGATTGCCGCCTTTCCCGATAAGTCTATCCTGTTGGTTGATCTTGGCCGGCTGGAACTGGCGCTGGGTCATAAGGACAAGGCCCTGGAACTGGTTTTGAAGGCCGCCAGGCAGAATCCGGCAGATCTGTGGGCTGTTTTTCAGCTTGCTGAGGTCTATCTGGAGCTTGGCAACATGAAAGAGGCAGAGGTCAATCTCTTTACCGTGGCCCGCGAGATGCCCGAATATTCCAAGGTCTATTATGAGATCGGCAAGCTCAGGTCAACTCAGGGACAGAAGGTTGAGGCGTCCTATTATCTGGGAAAATACTATCTGTATGAGGGCCGTATCAAGCTTGCCAAGGAGAATTTTAAGCAGGTTGTCAAAGATTCGTCTCTGCCTCTTCACATGCTTGAAGATGCCGTGACAATGCTTGCGACAATTAAACGTCTGGAAAATGGGCCTGGTTCATCAGAGGAGAAGAAAAAGGTGAAGGCCATGGATGACGAGAAAAAACAGCAACTGGTTCCTCCTCCCTGGTCCTCACAAAAGAGTTATCGCTGATGGCAATGCCGTCGGCGTGTAACCCTTGTAAATTTGATGAATTATAAAATCGGGGGCTCGGGGGATGGGGACGGGGAATCTGGTGCAGAAAAAATATTGTTTTTCTGCACCAGATCATGATTGAAAGAGGTGAAGGAATCAGGGCCAGAGGAGTTTTTTGCTGATCCAGCCCTCTGTGCCTTTGGTGTGCTTAACCTTGACCCATTCGCCTTTCGAGGAAATCTTGGTCAGGACGACGCCGTGCTCAATATTGGCGACAATCGCGCCACTCTCTTTTGGTTCAGAGCGCATATTGATCGGTTTCTTGGCGCTGACAATGACCGTGTTGCCTGGTCCCACCATCTTGTTGTTAATCCAGCCGGTGTCGTTCTCAAAATCAGAGACCTTGAGCCATTCGCCTTTCTTTTCGACGACCTTCAGAGGGTATCCCTGAAAGAGTTCCATGGCCACCGGATCCTTGGCGTCAGGGCCGGTGCGGACATTGGCGCCATCTTTCAGGACACTGACGGTTTCGGTGTTTTCCTTTGTTTTGCTGGTCTCTTTTGTTTCCTTTGCCTTGCTTGTTTTGGTATGGGCATGGCTGGTTGTTTTCGCGTAACCGGCGGGAGCGCTCAGCAGGACAAGGACGCTGCAGGCAAGGAGACATCGGGAGAGGACGTGTGACAGGCGGATTTGCGTGTTCATGATTTTATTATCCTGATTGAATCAAGCGTTGAAGAAACCACACTTTGTGGAGTATCGAATGAAATTATTCATATATCATTAATGCGTGTTGAAGTCAAACTTCAAGTCTTGGTTTTTTGAAAAAAGTATCGTATTGATGTGTTATTCTTGTCTTATTTTCATGAGAGGCAGCGGCTGTCCTTGCTGGAAATGGCTATTTGTTCTTGATGCCTCTGTTTCCTGTTGATTTATGACGGGTTACCGTCTTAAATGGTTGCCTTGAAAAGGGTGCCCTTGAGGTATGATCTTTGATGCTCATATTATCATGAGCCAGAAAACAAGCAGGGACAAGGTGTGAAAATAGCAGTTATTGCCCTGACACGGGGTGGCAAGGAGCTGGCAGGCAGGATTGTTGCCGGGCTTAATAATAGTGAGGGCTGTGCGGTTACGGATGGGGTGCTTTCCACCATACGGAGACTCTGGTCTTGTTATGACGGCCTGATCTGTGTCATGGCCGCAGGCATCGTAGTCCGGGCCATCGCTCCCCTGTGCCGGGATAAAAAGACTGACCCCTGTGTGCTGGTTCTCGATGAAAAGGGGCAGTTTGTAATCAGTCTGTTGTCCGGCCATCTGGGTGGTGGTAACGACTTGGCCCGCAAGGTGGCCGCGATTACCGGCGGCACGGCGGTAATCACCACCGCCTCGGATGTGACCGGGCATACAGCGCTTGATCTGTGGGCCGCCGAAAATAATCTGCGGGTGCAGAATCCGCAGGTAATGGCCGGAGTTGCTGCGAAACTGGTCAATGAGGGCGAGGTGAGTTTTTTTTCAACCCTGGAGTACGGCAGGTTTCCTGCTGATTTCAAGGTGGTGGACGCACCGGACCTAGCGGATATTATCCTTTCCCCTGCTGCCTTTGATCCCCTTGAACACCCTGACACCCTTGTGCTTTGTCCGTGCAATCTCTATCTGGGGTTGGGGTGCAATCGAGGGGCCAGTGCTGCTGATTTTGAGCTGGCCATAACGGAGCTGTGTGCGCAATATTGCCTGGATCGGCGCGCCATTGCCGGGATTGCCAGTATTGATCTGAAGGCGGATGAGGTCGGGATGCTGCAATTTGCCAGGGAAAATAATCTGCCCATCCGCTTTTATACGGCGGAGGAACTGAACCGGGTTGAGGGGCTTGCCACTTCGCCTGCGGTGCTGGCCGCAACCGGGGCCAGGGGGGTCGCCGAGCCTGCGGCCATGCTGGCGGCAGGTGATGACACGATCCCGGGACAACCGGGACAACTTAGAGTAAGGAAGATAAAATGGAAGGATGTAACTGCGGCTGTGGCCGAAAAGAAGCTGCCGGACATGGTGCAAACCCCGATCAGCAAGGGATGATCAGCGTTGTCGGCACCGGGCCGGGGGGGCTTGACCACCTGACTCCGGCGGCAGGCAAGGCCATTGCGGCGGCCGATGTGATTGTCGGCTATCGCACCTATCTTGATCTGATCCCGGAGCTGCTTGTGGGCAAGGAGGTCCTCTCTTCGACCATGATGCAGGAGGTGGACCGCTGTGCCAAAGTCCTGGATCTAGCTGAGTGCGGCAAACGGGTGGCCCTGGTCTCCGGCGGGGATCCGGGTATCTATGCCATGGCCGGTTTGGTCTTTGAGATGGCGGCGCAACGTGAGAGCAAGCTTGCCATTGAGATTATCCCTGGGATTGCCGCGATCAACGGCTGCGCGGCCAGACTCGGGGCGCCGCTGATGCACGATTTTGCGGCCATCAGCCTCTCGGATTTGCTCACCCCGTGGGAGCTGATTGAAAAGCGTCTCGATGCGGCGGCCATGGCTGATTTTGTCATCGCCCTCTATAATCCGAAATCGAAGAAGCGGACGGAAAATATCGTCCGGGCCAGGGAGATTATTCTCCAGCATCGGCCAGGGACAACGCCGGTGGGGATTGTCACCGCCGCCACCCGCGATGATGAGGTCATTACCCTTACGACCCTTAGCGCCATGCTCGATGCCGATATCGGGATGCAATCCACAGTTATCATCGGCAATGCCAGCACCTTTATCTGGAATGGTCATATGATCACCCCCCGCGGCTATGCCGGCAAGTATCAACTGGATCAGGAGAAAGGGTGCTCATGCGCCTGATCCTGCTTCGCCATGGCCGGACCGGGCTTTCGGGCCGTTATGTTGGGTCAAGTGATGTCCCTCTCTCCGAGGAGGGCCAGGCGCAGATCCAGGGCTTGCGGCCAATGTTTGCAGCGATGCAGATCGATGGTCTGCTGGCAAGCCCGATGCTCCGCTGCATTCAGACCGTTGACCTCCTGGAGTTGGGGCTGCCGGTACAGCTTGACCCTGATCTGCGGGAGATCGATTTCGGACGCTGGGAAGGGAAGACCTTTGCCGAGATCGAGGCCCAGGATTCGGAGCTGGTGCAGCATTGGGCCTCCGGCGCTAACAATTTCTGTTTTCCTGATGGCGAGGCGACAGCCGAATTTGCCTGCCGAATAGAAGCGGTCAAGGATCGGTTGCTGGCCTCGGATGCCAAAACCGTGCTTCTTGTCGCCCATGGCGGCGTGATCCGTTCACTGATCTGCGGCCTGCTCGGTTTATCCTTGGATAAATATCTGCTCTTTCAGGTGGCCAAAGGCCATTACAGTACTATCGATCTCCATAGCGCCGGCGGGGTGTTGACCGGTTTTAACTTGGGAGGACGAGGTGCATGGGCAGACTGATTCTGGTAACGGGCGGGGCGAGAAGCGGTAAGAGTGATTACGCCCTGCAACTGGCGCAGTGGCTGCCTGGCCCCCGCTGTTTTATAGCCACTTGCCCGGTCGTCGATTCCGAGATGGATGAGCGTATTGCCCGGCACCGCGAGGAACGGGCGGGAGCAGAGTGGCAGACTGTTGAGGAGCAGACGGATATCGCCGCCGTCATGCGGGTACGCCGGAATGATCACGTCTTCCTGATTGACTGCCTCACCCTTTGGGTTAACAATCTGTTGTATCGCGCTGAACAATCGGGAAAAAATTTCTCAGACACTGAGATGCGACTGCAGTGTGATCTTTTGACTGAGGCCGCAGCCGCCCATCAAGGAGCGGTGATCTGTGTCACCAACGAGGTGGGAATGGGGATTGTCCCGGACAACCCTTCGGCCCGGCTGTACCGGGACCTGGTGGGCCGCTGCAACCGGATGATGGCGGCGGCCGCGTCTGAGGTGTATCTCGTCAGTTGCGGGATTCCGCTGCAATTGAAATGACAAACAATTTAAGAGTAGTTATGCCAAACCGGTATATATATTTGTGTTTAGCATTTCTATGCCTACATTTCATTGGGCATCATTTATTTGTAAAGTACTACAGTGCAAAGCCATTCGAAGGCTCCTCTATTTCTCTTAATCCAGCAGGAAAAATTTCAGAACAAATTGAAATACGCATGCCGCAAAGATACGATTTAGTTTTAAGTTTTAGTAGAGAGGGTCATGAGTTCGAAAAACTAAAGAAGCTGATAGGCGGTGTATATCCAAGAGAGGAAGGAATTGTTATACCTGTTAAATGGTCATTAACAGCAAGCAAGTCTAATGAAGTTGTATTACAAAATCAAAAGCACACAAAGGGTTGTAGCTCATGGTCGAAGAAAGAGGTTCAGAGATTTATTGGCAATATTGCAATTGCGCCAGGTATTTATACTCTTGAAGTGGAAATACTGCGTTCAGTTCCTGAATTTCAAGGGGTAAATACCTCCATCCAGGTAACGTACTCTCCTAAAAATGGATCTACATGGCACAGTGGTTATATGTGGTGGGGCATGATATTTAACTATTTTTTAGCCCCTTTCTTCTTGATTTTACTGGTCTGCAAGCTTCAACAAAATCATAATCGTCGTTTATAACAAGAGCGTAGGATGGGCAAAGCGCAGCGTGCCCATCCTCCATTTTTTTTACCGAACCCTCAATCTTTAGCCAAGTCAATCATGAGCCTATTAGAGAAAACCCTGCAAAAAATCTATCCACAAGATACGCTTTTCCGTGAGCGCGCCAAGGAGCGCCTTGATCAGCTGGCCCTGCCCCATTGGGCACTCGGTGATCTCATGGATCTGGCCGTTGATCTGGCGGGGATGACCCGCTCGATGACGCCTGCGGTCACGAGAAAGGCGGTAGTGGTGATGGCCGGGGATCATGGGGTGGTAGCCGAGGGGGTGAGCAAGTTTCCCTCCGAGGTGACGCCGCAGATGGTCTATAACTTCGTCAATGGCGGGGCGGGGATCAATGCCCTGGCCCGGCAGGCAGGGGCCGAGGTGATTGTGGTGGACATGGGGGTGGCGGCTGATCTGCGGGAACTGGCTGCCGCCGGCAAGATCATCAATAAAAAAATAGGAATGGGCACCGACAATATCGCCGTCGGTCCGGCCATGAGCCGCACCATGGCCCAGATGGCGGTGGAGGCGGGGATTGATATCGCCAATGATCTGGCCGGACGCATTGATGTCTTCGGCACCGGCGACATGGGCATCGGCAATACTACGCCGTCCACGGCCATTGCCGTGGTGCTCACCGGCAAGACGGTTGTCGAACTCACCGGCCGGGGCACCGGTCTGGATGACGCCCAGTTGAGCCATAAGGCCGAGGTGATCATCAAGGCCCTGGCCGTGAATATGCCCGATGCCAAAAATGGCCTCGATGTCCTGGCCAAGGTGGGCGGCTTTGAGATCGGCGGCCTTGCCGGCCTGATCCTGGGAGCTGCCGCCAACCAGAAGCCGGTCCTGGTTGACGGCTTTATCTCCACGGCTGCGGCCCTGATTGCCTATACTATCGAGCCTTTTGTCCGTGATTATATCATCTGCGCCCATCGTTCCATGGAACAGGGACACGTTTTCATGCATGAAAAACTGGGACGCAAACCCCTGCTTGACCTGAACATGCGTCTGGGTGAAGGAACCGGCGCCGCCCTGGCCATGAATCTGGTGGAGGCGGCACGGGCGGTGCTCACCGAGGTGGCGACTTTTGCCGAGGCCGCTGTGGCCGGGGCTGATAAATAAGTCGTGACTGAGCCGCAAGAAGACAGGCAGTCGTGGCTGCCGGTTGCGCTCAGGTTCCCGCTGGCGAGTTTTCTCGCGGCCCTGCGTTTTCTGACCATTGTGCCGCTGGCTTGGCGCTGTGAGCAGGATGGCCGCTTTTTTGCGGCGAGCCTGGCCTGGTTTCCGGTGATCGGGCTGTTGATTGGTCTGGCCAGCGCCTCGCTCATCTCCTGCCTCATTCCCTTCTTTCCGCCGCCGGTTTTGGCCATGGCCGCCATTGTCCTGCTGGCCGCGGTCTCCGGCTGTCTGCATCTGGATGGTTTGGCCGACAGCGGCGATGGCCTGCTCAGCGCCCGTCCCCGGGAACGGATTCTCGAGATCATGCGCGACAGCCACACCGGGGCCATGGGCGTGATTGCCATTGTTGTGCTGCTCCTCGGTAAATATGCGGCGCTCTCTTCCCTTGACGGCCCGACTTTGCTTGCCACCTTGATTGCCATGCCCCTGGCTGGTCGCTGCGCCATCGTCCTGACCATGGCCTGCCTGCCCTATGCCCGGGAGGGCGAGGGGCTGGGCCGCCTTTTTTATTCGCCGTCCAGCCGCTGGGCCGCGCTGTGGGCCCTGGCCTTGCTGGCAGCCGTCCTTGCCTGGGGTGGATGGCGGATGTCCCTTACCGTTTTCGTCGCCGTCCTCACCACCGTGCTCCTCTTTTCCCTTTGGTGCCGGAGCAAAATCGGCGGGGCAACCGGCGATACCCTGGGCGCGGTCTGTGAACTCACCGAGATGATGGTGGCCGTGGCCATGACCTTCGGCAATCAGGGAATCAATACCCCATGAGATTTTTTACCTTCTGTTAAAATGTTAAAATCCCCCCTGGCCCCCCCTTTTTCAAAGGGGGGAACTTTTGAATGCCTCCCCCTTTGAAAAAGGGGGATTGAGGGGGATTTACCGGGTTACAATGCATGAACAGTGATCGAGTCAAGATGAAACGAATTTCACAATCAGCAAGCACCGGCCATGGCGGCAATGTCCATGGACTGGCCAGGGACATGGGCATAGATGTGGCCACTCTGCTCGATTTCAGCGCCAATATCAATCCCCTGGGGCCGCCGGAGTGGCTGCGTCCGCTCATCAGTTCCGAAGTGGCCTCGCTGGTTCATTATCCTGATCCCTATGCCACCAAGTTGGTGCAGGCCATTGCCGGCCGCTATCAGGTGCCCGCTGAGTCGGTGGTGGTGGCCAACGGCACCACTGAGCTGCTTTATCAGCTGCCGAGGCTGCTTGGCCGCGCCCAGGCCCTGATCCCCTGTCCTTCCTATATCGATTATACCAAGGTGATGGAGCTGGCCGGGATGTCAGTCCGCCCCTTTCTGCTCTCCGCCGAGCGCGGATTCACGCTCCAGCCTCAAGACCTTGCGCCCCTGCTGACGGGCGGTGATCTGGTGGTGATCGGTACTCCCAATAATCCCACCGGGGCGTTGGTTGATCCGGACCAGATCATCCAACTGGCCAAGGGCCATCCGGCCACCCTCTTTCTTGTGGACGAGGCCTTTCTTGATTTTGTCGAGGGTGGCAGGAGTGTCGCCCTGGCTGCCGACAACATCATGACCCTCCATTCCCTGACCAAGTTCTACGCCATCCCCGGTCTGCGTCTGGGCTTCGGTATCTTTCCGCTGCCCATTGCCCGCCTGCTGCGTGAGCATCTGCCGCCCTGGACGGTGAACACCCTGGCTCAGGCTGTGGGCGTCCGGGCCCTGGCCGATCAGGAATATGGGGAGCAGAGCCGGGCCAATTGCTCCGAGCTGCGGACTGAGCTGGTGCGGGATCTGCAGCGCTTTCCTGCCTTGCAGCTCTTTGATTCCGCTGCCAATTATCTGCTCCTGCGTCTGCGGGACGGCAGCGATGCCCGCACCCTTGCTGCCAGACTGCTGGAGTGCCGGATCATGATCCGCACCTGCTTCAATTATGTCGGGCTGGATGCCAGCTATTTCCGGATTGCGGTGCGCACGGCCGCAGAAAACAGTCTGCTGCTCCAGGCCCTGACCGAGATCCTGCAACCGCATTCAGTGAAATCAGGTATAAGTCCCCTCCCCCCTTGCGGGGGAGGGTTAGGGTGGGGGGGAGGTAGCCATAAGATCAGCATGTTGCAGCCTCACCCACCCCCTAACCCCCTCCCGTCAAGGGAGGGGGAACCTATTTGGAAGAGTTCTGCAAAAAGTTCATCTGTCCCGAAAAAAGCCCGCCCCCTGATGTTTCAGGGCACCTCCTCCAATGCCGGCAAATCGGTGCTCACTGCTGCCCTGTGCCGGATTCTGCTCCAGGACGGGGTGCGGGTGGCCCCGTTCAAGGCCCAGAATATGTCGCTCAACTCCTTTGTCACCCGTGACGGGCTGGAGATGGGGAGGGCCCAGGTGGTGCAGGCCCAGGCCGCTCGTCTCGACCCGGACGTACGGATGAATCCGGTGCTGCTGAAACCCAACTCCGATACCGGCAGCCAGGTCATTGTCCACGGGCGGTCCGTGGGCAACATGGATGTCATGACCTATCTCCGCTACAAGGAAACGGCCATGCAGGCGGCCCACGCCAGCTATGACAGCCTGGCTGCCGACTACGATGTGATCCTGCTCGAAGGGGCGGGCTCGCCGGGTGAGGTCAATCTCAAGCGCCACGATATCGTCAATATGGGGATGGCCCGCTACGCCCAGGCCCCGGTGCTGTTGGTAGGTGACATCGACCGCGGCGGGGTCTATGCCTCCTTTGTCGGCACCATGGAGGTGCTGAACGAGTGGGAAAGGGCGCTGGTGGCGGGTTTCGTGGTTAACCGTTTTCGGGGTCAGGCCTCGCTGCTGCAGGCGGCCCATGATTATGTGACCGCCCATACCGGCAGGGAGGTGCTGGGGGTGGTGCCCTACCTGAAAAATCTGGGGCTGCCCGAGGAGGATTCGGTTTCCTTCAAGGAAGGGCTGTTCCAGAGTGATCGGCCCGAGGCTGACCATGTGGAGATTGCCCTGATCAGTCTGCCCCATATCTCCAATTTTACCGATATCGAACCCCTGGCCGCCGAACCTGATGTCTTTCTGCGGGTGGTGGAGCGGGCGGAAGATCTCGGCAACCCGCAGGCCATTATCCTGCCCGGTTCCAAGAACGTGATCCATGATCTGGCGGCGCTCAGATCCTGCGAACTGGCTGACGCCATCCAGAGGCTGGCGGCCGAAGGCTGCGAGATCATCGGGGTCTGCGGCGGCTATCAGATGCTGGGGACGACCATCGAAGATCCGCTGGCCATTGAGTCCGATCAGGGGGCAATCGCCGGTCTTGGCCTGCTGCCCATGACCACGGTGCTGGCCGCCGACAAGAGGCTGGTCCGGCAGTCCGGCGTTCATACGGAGTCCGGCCAGCCGGTGTATGGCTATGAGATCCATCATGGCCGCTCGCAGTCCGACCTGCCGCCAACCCTTGCCTTCACCGACGGCACCGGCTGCGGCGCCGTAGATGCCTCGGGCCGGATCTGGGGCAGCTATCTGCACGGGATCTTCGATTCCGATCCCTTCCGCCGCTGGTTCATCAACCGCCTGCGCCAACGCCAAGGGCTGGCGCCGCTGCCCGGCATCCCCGCCCCCTATGATCTGGAGCCTGCCTTTGACCGCCTCGCCGCCACCGTCCGCGAGAGCCTGGATATGAACCGGATCTATCAGCTTTTGGGGTTGTGATTATGGGTTATTATTCATCGATTAGATTCTTGTATTGCTTTTTCAAAGCATTTGTCAGATGATTTGCTTTGTGGAGTACGGTAAATTGGGAAAAAATATTCATGAAGTAAAACTATTATAAAGGAAAAATGTGGGGAGTGTTCCCGGTTTTTCTCCCCGGTTTTTCTCATAAGTGACACTATGATTGCAAGAAACTCCAAATTGATTTCCGCCATTTCCTTTGCTGCCAGCATCCTGGTAGTTATCCAGATTCTGATCATTATCTTCCGTGGGGAAGCGGCATGTCTTAACCAAGGCTGCAAGATCGTTGAAAACCTTATAGCCATTCCTCCCCTATATTTTAATCTTGTCGGTTTTTTTTATTTTCAAACTGTCTGCTGGCTCTTTTTTCTGGCCCGCCAAAAAGGCAACCTTTTTATTGATCTCTCCAGGCTCTTCCTGCTTACGGGAGTAGCGGTTGAAAGTGTACTGATAGCCTATCAGATTTATGTCGCCGGAGCACTTTGTGCATATTGTCTTATCTTGTTTTCAATCGTTCTGCTGTTAAATGCTCTGGCTGGATGGAAACAATCTATTGCCGGAATCAGCATCCTTGCCGGAATCATAATCATCTCTTCCATGTTGAGTTACGGCCCGACTGCTCTTTTATCCAAGCAACAAACAATCAACAGCGGCACCTATGGAACTCGAACCTGCTTAAATCCCAAGAAAGAATTGTACCTCTTTTTTTCAGCAGATTGCCCCCACTGCAAAAATGTTCTCCAGGCCCTGGAGGGCTGCAGCAGTTGCAATTTCCATTTTAATCCCATTGAAAAGCTGGATGATTTTGTTCTCAAGGGAACGAAACGCACAGCTTCTTATGACCCGGAACTCAATAAGCTGTTACTCAAATTGCTGGGAGTCGACTCTATTCCGGTTTTGCTTGAAAAAAATCAATCAGGATTCTCTCTCATCAAAGGCGAAAAACAGATTATCAACTATATTCAACAGGCATGTTACCTGGCTGACCCGGTCCTTTATCTTGATCGTACAGGGCAGAGTTCTCAGGACGGAATGTCGGTTTTCAGTGAGACAGGAGAATGCTCGCTGAATATCGAGTGTGATAAGGAAGGGCAACAGAAATTACCCACGGAGAAATTACCCGAACAATCTGTTCCGGCGCCTTAAACACGTTGAGCCAAACGATAAAGGACCAAGTCTGGAAAAATAACTTTTTTGCACAGTAAATCCTTGTGTTTTAGTACTCCATGTTGTGACATTGTTATAATAAACTGGAGGTATAAAAATGAGAACAGTATTGCGCAAGATGGGAAATTCACGCGGAGTGTTGATCCCTGCCGCCTTTTTGGCGGAGTGTGGCGTTGGCTCTGAAATCGAGATGCGGCAGGAAGGCCGGGGGCTCGTTATTGAGCCGGTCAAGACCGTGCGAGTTGGGTGGTTTGACGGTTATCAGGCTGTAATTGAGATTGACGCGTGGGAAGAGGAGATGACGCTAACACTCGTTGAAAATGAGGACTGGCAGTGGTAAGGCGTGGCGAGGTGTATTGGGTTAATCTTGACCCGACTGTGGGGACGGAGATAAAACAAACACGTCCGGCCCTGGTAGTTTCTCCTAATGACATGAATGCGGCATTACGCCATGTGATTGTCGCCCCCATTACCAGCAAGGGACAACCGTTAGGATGTCGTCCTGAGGTCGTCTTTGATGGCAAGTATGCCCGGATTTTACTGGATCAGGTGCATTGCGTGGACAAGAAGCGCCTGGCCGGTAAACTCGGGGAGATTGAGCTGTCCTTGTGGTACCCGATTTTACAGGAAATGTTGGCGTGAGTATTTGGGAGACATTTCGCCCGAATTAAGTGGCATCCCTGGTTGGTGATATCGAAAACAGGGGAAGTGTCCCGGGTTTCATCGATGATGGTTGCCAGCAAAAAGCGGCTTGATACGAGTGGAGAAACAAGAATGATGGATAAAGAAAAAAACGAAAGACTGCCAGAAAATGGAAATTCCGGCGGAGAGGGTTCTCCTTTCATGTCTCAGGAGTCCCCAGCACCCGCAACGCCCTCTACAGAAACAACACCTTTGTCACCATTGAAGCATGCATTGTGCGTTGCCACAATCTGGGTATTTATCATCGGCACCCCTCTCTGGGTTTATTATTATATGCTTATGCTTTTCGGCTGGGTGCCAATTGGGTTGATGCTGGAGTATAACTGGCGTCAAAAATATGGGGTTTATTTCCTGTCAACCCGATTCTCCCATTGGTTCTACACTTGGCTGACCACCTCCTGGGCCTGGGAAATGTTTGTACGCCGCTGTCATATTGGAAGCCGGACGGCATTATTCCTTCGTACGGTTGCCCATTTTTTCTTTATTATTGGCGGGGTTGTCTTCATTGTCTGGGTTTACTTTGTTTATTTCACC
Source organism: uncultured Desulfobulbaceae bacterium (assembly GCA_903887485.1). GTDB lineage: Bacteria > Desulfobacterota > Desulfobulbia > Desulfobulbales > Desulfocapsaceae > UBA2270. Next base: position 16,742 of record CAISPV010000076.1, read on the forward strand.
CCCCCGCCCCTTGATCTCGAACAAATGCGGGTGGTTACAGGCACGCTGGAAGGTGGAAAGCCGGATAACCCCCTGGCGAAAGGAAAGTGTGGGGATCTCATCACCTTGCGATTACCCGATGGCCACAGTGAAAGTTTTTATACCTATCAGGGGGACTCAAAAGCTGGGTACCTTCAGAAAAAGGGGCAGGAATGGACCATATGGACTGAACCGCGTGACCGTAATCCACTGGGGCATTGCAGAAACCATGAGCATGTCTTCCAATTACAACAGGATAAGCAGTTGATTATGCAATATGACAAAACACGGGTTGCAAAAACAAACAGAATTTTCTTTGGGATCGCGATTTTTCTTCTCAGGATTAGTGTATTTTTTCTATTCCTGGTGTGGCTGGTTAATCGCCGGAAGAATGGGTCGGAAAGTACACTTTAAAAACAGCAATACGGGAGAAATTCATGACAGCAATTGCCAGTACGGCCAATACGGTAAAAACATTTCTTGGAAATCCGGGACACCCTATATTTCATTTTTGCTGCTCACTTGTCAACTTGAAGCCCCACCCAATTTTTCTTTTTAAAAATAGCAGGAGGCGAAATGGCATTGTGTTTTGCGTGTCACGAAGAGGTTGGATATATGGCCATGATATTCGGCACATGGCATCACTTCAAAAGAAATTTCATCCGCAAAAATTTGGTGGTGTTTGATTGTCCACACTGCGAAACCCTTTGTCAGGAAAAGGCCTGGTCATATTATTTGTATATTCTTGTCTTCGTTGCTGCCATACTGCTCCTTTTGCAGATGCGGTGGATTGATTTGCGGTCAATGTCTGATTGGCGATATACCACGACGATACTTGCCTGTTATTTCGTAGGCAGTATTGTATGGTGGAAATTCGTAACTCAGTTGAAAGAACCGCACGTTTTTTGGTGGGAGTGACTCGACAAAGAGGTAACTGTTAACCGGGATTTAACCCTCCCTGAAAAAAACGGGTTCCGTTTTTAGGTGGTGCAGCGCCATATGAAAAAATGATCAGACCTGAATTCGATAAAAAGCGAATCGACGGAAATCCGAGACCATCCCGCCTATTATATTTTTGCTGCTAACTTGTCAACTTGGAAAACAGGGTGAGCGTCCGGGGATTTCCTTGGAATTTCCCGCAGTACACTTATCAAAGCATTTGTCGGATATAACGCCATGAGGTACGGTAAATAAAATTTACTTCTCAAGGGAAAATATGAAGACAATAGATGAGTTTTCTCGACAACTTCAAGAAATAACCAGCAAAAATGGGGCGTTGAATGTTCGCTTGTTCGGTTCCATGGCCAAAGGGGCAGCTACTCCCTCCAGTGACCTTGACCTGCTTGTTGATCTGGCACCGGGCAGGGATCTGTTTGATCTTATCGGCATGAAACAGGAAATTGAGGCTCTCACCGGCTTGAGAGTTGATATTGTTACCGAGCGCAGCCTGAGCAAACATCTTCGGGAAAAAATTCTTCATGAAGCCAGGCCATTATTGAAAGAAGAATGTGGGGAGTGTCCCTAATTTTTTCCAAGGTTTTCAACCGCTTCGAGCGGTTCAGATTCTTTCAAGCCACCGGCTTTGCCGGTGGTACTTGACTGTCGCCCCCCATTACCAGCAAGGGACAAGCGTTAGGATGCCGACCTGAGGTCGTTCTTGATGGTAAATCTGTCCGGATTTTACTGGACCAGGTGCACAGCGTTGACAAGAAGCGTCTGGCCGATAAGCTTGGGGAGATTGATCTGGCCTTGTGGCATCCGGTGTTGCTGGAAATGTTGGCGTGAGTGTTTGTGGAGGAAGAATATGGGAAGTGCACCGAGTTTCACGTTAAGTAATATTGAACCAGGAAACATCTCAATTTATCCCAACAAGGATCTGCTCTGGACAGCAACTATGCTTGGCCTGGGCCTGATCGGAATTGCCGTTATCATGATCTTATATCTTGGTCCGGCAGGGATTGTTTTGGGTTTTTTTATGGCTCTTTTGGGATTAGGTTGTACAATTCTTGCCCTGAAACCAATGTTGAATCCAAAGCCAACATTTATTTTAACAGACGAATATATCACTAAAATTATACATAGCGACCCACCAGAATATCTGGAAATATTGTATTCCGACATATCAACGGTTGACAAGGCAGAATCATTATTTGGGAATAAACTTCCTTATGATGTGGCTTTAAGAGTAATCAATATTGAAAAATATTCTAATAAATCATGGGGTAATGACTTGTTGTCATCAATATCATCCAGTGATATCGTCATTCATTTAAAAGGACAAGATTTTGAAGCTGATGCCCTTGTTCAATTATTGTCCAAAAAGATTAAACAGCCGGACATCCCCATTCTTGAGCTTTTTACTGGAGGAGAATATGTCGCAAACAGTGTTCCTCAATGGAAACGTCTGCTAAATATTGCCATATCAGTTTTTATTATTGCATATGTCGGCTACGGTCTGGCTGTCGATAAATTATTGATCCCAGTAAAAAGAGGTTCTTTGAAATTACACGGATTCTCCGCATGGGTGATGGGAGCATCGGCATTCTTTCTTGTCGCTAATCTTATTACTGTTGTCATTGATCATTATGATCAAAGGGATAACGAAAAGATTTATAAAAAATACAGAAGTCTTTTTTATCGCTGTGGGTACGCTCTTTTTTGTGCAGCGTTAATAACATCATTATTGCAACACCAACGAGATTATAAGTGCAAAAACGTTATCGTTGAAGAGATCGAGATAAAGGAGAAAGGGAAAAAAATAATTTTATATAATCGCTATTGTGCCGAAATCGAACCGATGAAGAACGATAGACCCACTACGCTCATTGCCCTCAGTGAAAATGGGAAAGAAATTATTGAAGGAGACTTTGGGAATATTATTGCACGAATGCCTGGCTGTATCGTGCACTCCATTTCATGGAGTCAGGAACGCTTAAAGGTACAATACAGCTATGACAAGCAATATCCACAACATAAAAGAGGGGCTTACATAGACAGAAAAAGTCCTCTGTCGGTTGACCTGGTGAAGGTGTTAGCGCCATAATTTTTCCCCCATCAGAAGAGGGCTGTTCCGTTACAGGCGCTTGCTTACCAGCTTGATGCCACTGTCCTCCGGGCTGTTGACGATGGTGAACCCGAGGCGGCTTGCCAGCTTGATCATCCTGTCGTTGTCGTTGAGGATCTCTCCCGTCATGACCTTGAGCCCCTTTGACCGGGCTGCATCCATCAGGGCGGTCATCAATTTCTGACCCAGCCCCTTGCCGCTCATGTTGTCGGCGATCACCAGGGCGAATTCACAGCTCTCTCCATCCGGGTTGATCGCAAAGCGCGTCACCCCGATCTCGACCTCCGCTCCCTGTTCCGTTGTTACCGCAATCAACGCAATCTCCCGGCTGTAATCGATTTGTGTAAACCGGATCAGCATCTCGGTGGAGAGATCCTGCACGGTGTGCATGAACCGGAAATATCGTGATTCCTCCGAGAGATTATGGACGAAGGCCTGCTCGATCTCAGCATCTTCAGGCCTGATCGGCCGGATGGTGATATCTTTGCCGTTCGCCAGTTGATGGTGGCTGACCAGGTGCGACGGATAGGGATAGATCGCCATATGGGCGTAGCGGTCGGTGCTGGGCGGTCGATACTCAAGGACCACCCGCGCATCAGCGGCGAGAACGCCGTTTTCGTCGACGATCAAGGGGTTGATGTCCATTTCCTTGAGCAGGGGGAGTTCGCAGACCATCTCGGAGACGCGAAGCAGAATGCTTTCCAGGGCCTCGATATTGACCGGCGGCATCTGGCGGAATTGGCCCAAGGTCTTGGCAACATGGGTCCGCTCGATCAGGTCCCTGGCCAGAAACGTGTTGAGCGGAGGCAGGGCCACAGAGTGATCTCCCATGACCTCAACCATGGTTCCCCCGGCCCCAAAGGTGATGACCGGACCAAATACCTGGTCATTGCTCACTCCCACCATCAATTCACGGCCGTTCGGCTTGACGATCATCGGCTCGATAGCAATACCGTCCAGGGCCGCGTTGGGCCGGTGGAGATGAACCTCGTCAAGAATTTCCTGATACGCCGCCCGCACGGCCTGGGCGTTTCTAAGATTGAGCCGGACGCCGCCGGTATCCGTTTTATGCGAAATGTCCTGGGAATTGACCTTCATCGCCACCGGAAAACCTGCCTGCTCGGCAATCAGCAAGGCCTCGTTGGGGCTGCGGGCAATCATGGTGCTCGCCACCGGGATATGGAAGGCCGCAAGCAGCGCCTTGGATTCCATTTCACCCAGCACCAGGCGCCGGTCGAGCAGGGCGGCATCGATGATCATGCGCGCACCTTCCACATCGGGCTCCAGGTGATGGGACAGGGGGCCGGGCATCTGCTTCAGGAGTTTCTGGTTCTGGGTGTAGGCGGAAAGATACGAGAAAACTTCCACTGCCGGCTCCGGGGTGTGAAAGTACGGTTTCCCGGCCTGGGCAAAGGCGGCGCGGGCCTCGGCAACCTGGCCTTCTCCCATCCAGCAGACGAGAAGGGGCTTGCTGCTCTTGCTGGACAGCTCGATCACCGCCTGGGCCGATTCCAGCGGCTTGGTCATGGCCTGCGGCGTCAAAATCACCAGGACGCCATCGACATTGGGGTCATCAAGGCAGGCCTTGACCGCCAGCTGATAGCGGTCCGCCTGGGCATCGCCGATGATGTCCACCGGATTGCCGTGGGACCAGCTTGGCGGCAGCGACTGGTTGAGCAGGTCGATGGTTGTTTCAGACAGCGTGGCAATGACCACTCCCAGGTCGGACGCCCGGTCAGTGGCCATGACGCCGGGGCCGCCGCCATTGGTAACTATGCCTAAGCGGTTGCCCACCGGTCGGAAACCGGCCGACATGGCCTTGGCGGCGACAAACATCTGGGTGATGGTCTGCACTCGCACCACGCCGGCCCGCCGGATGGCCGCATCAAAGACATCGTCGGCGCCCACAAGCGACGCAGTATGGGTGCGGGCGGCCATCGAGCCCGAGGTGTGGCGGCCTACCTTGACCAGGATCACCGGTTTGATGCGGGCGGCGGCGCGGATGGCGCTCATGAAGCTTCGGGGTTTGCGGATGCCTTCAATATAGAGCAGGATGCTTTTGGTGGTGCTGTCGGACAGCAGGTAGTCAAGGATCTCGCCAAAGTCCACATCGGCGGAGGAGCCCAGCGAAACAAGGGTTGAGAATCCGACGTCGTTACTCTGCGCCCAATCGAGGATCGCGGTGCAGAGGGCGCCCGATTGGGAGACGAAGGCCAGGTTGCCGCTCCTGGCGCCGCCTTTGTTGAAGGTGGCATTGAGACCAAGTGTTGGCCGCATCAGGCCCAGACAGTTGGGGCCGATCATGCGGATTCCGTGCTGCTGGGCCTTCTTGATTATCTCCTGTTCCAATGCCAGCCCGGCGGCCCCTGACTCGCCAAATCCGGCGGTGAGGATCACGGCAGCCTTGACGCCATGTCTGCCGCATTCATCAATGAGAGTGGGTACGGACTGGGGCGGGGTGGCGATAATCGCCAGATCAACCGGCTGGCCGACAGCGGCAATTGAAGGGTACGCCTTTTGGCCCTGAACGGTCTCGTGGCTGGGGTTGATGGGATAGATCTTGCCCTGAAAGGCGCTGTTGAGCAGGTTGTCAAGAACGACCTGCCCGACCGAATCGATGCGGTCGCTGGCGCCGAATACGGCAACGGAATGAGGCTCAAAAAGCGAGCTGAGATAATGTTTGCCCATGGTCTCCCCCGCACAAAAGGATGAATTGAGAGTGCGCAACGCACTTCATATTTATAGTCATAGCAAAATTTCGGAGGATGTTGAAGGAGTATTCTCATGTTTCGATTTAAGGAACTCCTGGTGGATTGCCCTGAAAAAAGGCTTGCCATGTGACCATGGTAATGACTATAGTCTAAGCAAGTCAGTACCACTTCAAGGGGGGAAAACCATGCAAACGGTCAAGGCGTCAGAATTCAAGGCAAAGTGCTTACATTTTATGGATGAAGTCAATGAGACGGGTGAAGGCATCGTGATCACCAAGAACGGAAAACCTGTTTCCATCCTGAAGCCCTATCGAACGGTTCCCTCAACTCTTTTTGGCCTGCATAAAGGGACAGTAGAGAGCAAAGACGACCTGATTGCCCCGTTGGACATCTCCTGGGATGCGGAATAATGCTGCTTCTTGATACCCACGTTCTTATCTGGCTTGATGAAGGAAGTCCGCGCTTGGGCCAAGCCGCGCTCCAGATAATCAATGAATCTTTGGCCACCGGTCAGCTTGGCGTGGCGACCATCAGTTTTTGGGAGGTTGCCATGCTGGTCGAAAAGCAACGATTGGTCATGAAAACAGAACTTGATGTGTGGCGATCCGAGCTGTTGCAAACCGGCCTGCTCGAAATCCCTTTGCGAGGCACAACGGCTATCCGTGCCGGTCAGCTCCCGTTGTTTCATGGTGATCCGGCCGACCGCATGATTGTCGCCACTGCCATCGAAAATGGTGCCACCCTCATGACCGCTGATGAAAAAATTCTCTCGTGGAGCCAATTTCATCAAAAAATTGACGCCCGTCTGTAACCCAATCAAGCCGCCATATGAATGCTTCTCACAAAAATTCCCAGCTCTGCCCGAACTGCCGCGGCCTCATCAGCCGAGACGAAGCCGTCTGCCCTTATTGCGGCCTCAAGAATCCAGGTTCCTTGTGGAAAAACAGTGGGTTCCTCCGCCTGTTCCGTGATCCTGATCTTTTTCTCAAGGGGTTGGTCGGCGTCAATATAGCCTTCTTTGTCCTCTCGCTGATCATCAGCCCCGGCGGCATGGGCATGTCCATGAGCCCCTTTGGTTTTCTGTCGCCGGATAAACGGAGCCTCCTGCTGCTGGGAGCGACCGGCGTTATGCCCATCGAATCCCTGCACCGCTGGTGGACGCTGGTTTCAGCCAGCTATCTGCACGGCAGTCTGCTCCATCTTATCTTCAACCTCATCGCCCTGCGGCAGATCGGCCCGCTGATTATCCAAGAATACGGCCTGGCCCGGATGTTCAGCATCTATACCCTGGGCGGCATCGGCGGTTTTCTGCTCTCCTATCTGGCCGGGGTTCCTTTTACCATCGGCGCTTCGGCGGCGGTCTGCGCCCTGGTCGGCGCGGCTATCTATTACGGAAAAAGCCGGGGTGGCACCTATGGCCGGCAGGTGTTTCAGCAGGTCGGCGGCTGGGCCATGAGCATCTTCGTCTTTGGTCTGCTGGTGCCGGGGATTAACAACTGGGCCCATGGCGGCGGTATGGCGACGGGCATCCTCTGCGGACTGCTCCTGGGGTATCAGGAAAACCGCCGGGAAATGCTCAACCACCGGCTGCTCGGTGGTGCCTGCGCGCTCGGGACCATCCTGATCCTGCTCTGGGCCGTGGCAACCGCAATCCTTTACCGCTTTTCCTGAACCGTGCACATCGAATCGTTGCGGAGTCTTTGCTATGGCCATGAAAATACAGAATAAAAATTCAGCCACAGTGTACTCGACCGAGTCCGGTAAGCTCTGTCCCGACTGTAATGAACCGGCAGCGAAATGTATCTGCCGAAAGAAACATGTGCCTCCTGTAAGTGATGGTATCGTCCGCTTAATGCGGGAAACAAAGGGACGGAAAGGAAAGGGCGTCACCCTGATCACCGGCGTTCCTCTCGAAAGTGAGGAACTGAAAAATCTGGCGAAATCCCTGAAACAGAAGTGCGGGAGTGGCGGCAGTGTAAAGGATGGAGTCATTGAGATTCAGGGCGACCACCGGGATATGCTGGAGCAGGAACTGGTCAGCCTGGGGTATAAAGTGAAACGTGCCGGAGGGTGATTTTTTTGCTTGCCCGGCGCCTTTTTATCTCTGGAAAATGTGTTCCATCTGTTTTTGAATTTTGTTTTTTATCAGACCACCCGTGAGTCTGGGATAAGGTCTATTCCCCAAGTATATCTTTTAAAATGATTAGAACTAAAATAATTATCTTCATTATCGGCCTCATAGTAGGGAGTTCAGCTCCCTTAATATACATATGGTTTGATAAAACAGACGAATATTGCCTTGTAAGCTATACACCCTCTCCGAATAGAGAAAGAGTTGGAATTGTGGTTGCCAATGTTGGCGGGGGTGGGCCTGGGTATTGTCGAGATTTGATTTACGATTTTCCTAATAAAGATGGCTTGCCTGATCTTCATTTTGAAAATAAAAATAAAAAGGCTATGTTCCCTTTAAGTGTTGAAACTGCCCCAGAGAAATGGCGAGCAAAGACTCTGGTGAAATTTGGGGATGTTGCTCAAGAGAACGCCGCCACCCCAGATAATTCGACAGATACTTTGTGGCTACACCATGAA
>CAISPV010000077.1 GCA_903887485.1 uncultured Desulfobulbaceae bacterium
AACCGAAAGGTAAGTTCAATCTCTGGTATCAGATTCATCATGAAAATCCGTTTGTCTGGTTCCGAGTTCATGAATCTGGTGTACGCATAGCGTTCCCATTTTGTATCCAGGCCACAGGTGCTAATGAGTGCTTTTCTTGTTTTCACATCCATCAGTTTTAACTGAGGACGTACAAAATCTCGTTTTTTCCAGACCTTTTCTATCAATTCCAACCCAATAAGCTCATTATCAGTGAGCGGATTACTGACAATTTTGATCCTTTCCATCCAGCGTAGTGTTTTAAGCGGAATCTTAGAGGTCTTCGCATATTCTTTGATGTCCATAAGCCTCTATTCTCCTGATAGTATTTGATAAAATCATTCTGACCGATTGGATATGAATCCCGAAATGATTGGCAATAGTGTAAAAGCTGACGGGTTTTGGCTGTGAAAGAATCCACTGGGAAACCAGCCTTTGTCGATCAGTTAGTGCAGACAATGCCTCGGTAATGACTGATTCATCCAGATCAGATGGTTCATCCAGGTCTTGGGATTGTTCTTTTTGAATTGCCACTGTTGCCTGTTGTTCGTTAGCTAAGGCAACGCCAGCGGCCATCTGGATACATCTGGTGCGAAAGACAATACGGAAATACTTGCCCGTAAAGGACAAATCCTTGTTTTGATCGATTAAGACCGAGATTACCTGATACACGGCAAGCTGGGCCTCTCCGGCCAAGTCGTAAGAATCGCATGACATATATCGATAATATGGTGCGGCTATGTACCATATCAACACCCTATTGGAGTGCACCCAGGATTGAGCCAGTGGCCAGATAATTTTTTTATCTGCACTCACATTTCTACCGTGTTAAAATTACGGTCGATTTTCTTCTGCGACCAAGTGGCTGCTTTGCATTTTCCCCTTTGATTGATTTTTCCAAAAAAATGTCGAGGTCAATTTTTCGGAAAAGCAGTTTCCCTTTTTGTTGTTCAGATGGTCTTGAATATGGAATTATTCGTTGTTCTACGGCAAGCCGTCTAAAATGATCCGGCGAAAAACCAACATATTTGGCAGCTTCTTTCAGGCTCATCACCCCAGGAGAATTGGTTTTGTTGACCAAAAGATCAATAATTCGCCTTTGACTCTCTTCTATTGCTGCCAATCTGATATCAATATCCATAATTTTCTCATTTAGAGTATATAAACTGCTCCACATTTTTTCTGATTTCTTCAGGAGATTCCCATACCCAGACAGATCTATCAATTCCAGTTACTTCCTCCAGTCGAACTGCCACCAAAGGAGGACAACGACGCCTGCCCCGCAGGATATGACTAAAAAAGTCAGGGCCAATATTGGCCATAATGGCTATTTTCTTCTTAGTTGTTTTCTTTTTTGGTGTGCGCATGGTCTATTTTTTATGTATTTGAGAAATAAAGTCAAATAAAAATTGACCAAATATGCAGAAAATGATTTTTTTCTTGAATTTCTTGAGCAGTTGCTCTATTATTGACTCATGATTCAATCCGTTGCTAAACAATTTCATGCTGCATTAACTCGTCTGTTGAGTGAGGAGGGTAGGGGCGCGCAAACTCGTCTTGCTAATGAACAGCAGATCGATCGCGGCTACTTGAACGCTATTGTCAAACAGCGAAAGCTCGGGTCAGACAAAATTCGGGAAAGAATTGCCGATCATTTCAAGATGACCTTTGAGGAGATGTTGTCGCTTGGGCGACGCATATTGAGTGGGGAAGATCTTTCTGTATTGAAAAAAAATAAGATGGTAGAGGTACTTGCGAGTGCTCCCCATCTTGACGAACAGACAAAAGATATCAGCAAATTTTACCTTGCCCCAAAACAAGAGCTGGCGTCATTAAGTATCCCTGATAAAATCATACAAGTAATTGAGATACTTAACGCTGGTAGTGGCTATGATAATCTCATGTCTGATTTCATTGGTGCGGTCCATGATATGGTTAGCACCAAGAAAGAAAATGAGGCGTTGAAAAATCAATTAAGAGAGATTGAGGCACGACTTGCTATCTTGGAGAAACAGACTGATTCTGAAAAAGAAAATATGCAAAAACTGGCATAAGGCATTCAGGGCGTAGGCGAAAAAGAACTGCTGATGGAAAGATTATCTGGTTGTTTGAGTATGAATGAGAGCTTTATTGTCTTCTTGACCAGGCAGGAGCTTATGCAGGGATAAAAGTTGTCTTCGCTTCATTTCGCGGATTTTGAGCAAACTCTTTTGGGGCAGAAATTATTGTCGAGTTGTGAAAACCAAGACGATACAATGCTGCATCGTTGTAAGTGTTTTCTTGAAATTATGGCGATAAATAAGTATAAATTTTAAATTTATACAGAAAATATGTATTTTGTGGCGAATGTAACTGTTTTTAAGGGATGAGATGATTCTGGATGCGGTAAAGAACCGGTTGGCAGGATATGCGTTCTTGATTGAAAAGTACCGATTGAGCGCCATGCGGAACTGGCATGTCTCCTCGGTTAGTCAGGCAGGAATGCTTCGTTCAATTATTCATGAGGGCCAAGCCGAATCTGTTTTCCCCCTGTCTTACTGGCCAGGTGACAACATTGGCGATCATCTTGAGTTTGCCCTGAAGTATGATGGGGTGAATCTCGCTATTCTGTCCGTCTTGTTCAAGTCGATTCCCGAAGACGAAATTCTTGGCTACATTACCTCAAAACCTATGGGAAAATATGCCAGGCGCATCTGGTTTTTCTTTGAGTTTTTGACGGGAAAAGAGTTGCCCCTGCCGAATTTGACCAAGGGGAACTATGTAGAAGTTCTGGAACCGGATCGTTATTATACCACTGCTCCCGGTCGGCGTGTTCAGCGCCAGCGGGTACTCGACAATCTTCTTGGTGGGCGCTTATTCTGCCCCGTTATCAGGCGCACTGAAAAGCTTTTAGCCATGGAAGGGGACGATCTGCGCAAGCGTTGCGAAGATGTCGTCACCGCCTATCCTCCTGAACTTCTTCGTCGAGCACTGGGCTATCTTTACAACAAAGAGACCATGTCCTCCTTCGAGATTGAGCATATCAAACCGAGTGCGTCTCGGGTCGAAAAATTCATCGGCTTGTTGGAAATGGCAGAGCATAAGGATTTTTGCGATAAATCCTTGTTGATTGATGTGCAAAACCGTATCGTTGACCCCCGGTTCCGCGATTCCGATTATCGGAAGACTCAGAATTACGTTGGACAGCCTCTTTCCGGCCAGAAACAACTTATTCATTACATCTGTCCCAAGCCTGTTGATCTTCCCAATCTCATGGAGGGGCTACTGTTATCACATTCCATGATGAAAGAGAGCTCAGTCCCGGCTGTTATACATGCTGCCGCGATCTCTTATGGCTTTGTTTTCCTCCATCCATTTGAAGATGGAAACGGCCGCATCCATCGGTTTCTCATTCACAATATCCTATCACGTCGTGAACTGATTCCGAAAGGGTTGATGTTCCCTGTTTCTGCTGCCATGCTGAAAAATCCGGCAATCTACGATTCTTCTCTGGAATTGCTTTCACGCTCGATTATGAGTCTTATCGAATACACGATAGATGATATCGGGCAGATGACTGTGCAGGGAGAGACTGGCCACTGGTATCAATACATCGACATGACGGCCCAGGCTGAGGCACTGTGCGATTTTGTCCGCCTTACCATTGAAAAGGAGTTGGTGGAGGAGCTTGATTTCTTGGTTAGCTACGATAGGACGAAACAGGAAATTCAATCCATTGTGGACATGCCCGATCGTCTCATTGATCTTTTCATTCAGCTCTGTCTGCAAAACAAAGGTCACCTTTCTGCCCGAAAGCGGGTTGATTTTTACAGTTTCCTGGCCGATGACGAGGTGGCCAGAATAGAAAATGCTGTTCGTGCAGGATACAACAAAGATTGAATGCGATTTCCCTTGAATATATCCACCATCGAAAAGTCAATTTGATATTTTTATTCCAGCCCTAATGAGTTGATCAGATCAACAGCTTTCAATTTGTGATCATTGAGAAGATGGGTATAGCGATGAACCATCTGTAGTGTTTTATGCCCCAGAATCTCCGCTAAAGTTCTGATATCTACTCCAGCCATGAGGAGATGGCTGGCTGCGGTATGGCGCAAGTCGTGGAGGTGTACATCTTCGAGACCTGCTTTGGTTCTGGCTGTTTCAAAAGACCGTCTGAAATAGAGACAAGGAAGACCGGTACTTTTTTTTAAGGGTTCGCTACTCGGCGGTAAAAACACATACATGTCTTTTCCTGTGTCTGTTGGGCGGATGGAACGAAGCACATTTTCAGCCACTTCTGTGAGCGGTACATACCGCATATCGGTTTTTGTTATTTCGAGCTTAACGAGTCGCGCATCCAAATCGACATCCCCCCATGTTAAACCAGCTGCTTCGCTTGGGCGCATCCCTGTGTGCATCATGACCAGGAGGTAAGGGTGAAGATTTTTGTTCCGGCTTTTTTGGGCGATATCCAATAATTTTTGGGCCTCTTCGTTGGTAAGAAAACGGGTACGGCCATTACGAACCTTTGGTCGAGTTACTTCTGGTACTGGATTATCAACTTGAAGTCCCCATTCACGACGCGCAATGTTAAACATGTGGGAGAGTAGAGCAAATTCTTTTTGAATCGTTGATGGTAAAACGTTTTTCAGGCGCGCGTCACGGTAAACTACTAACCGTTGCGGGTTTACATCGGCCAAAGATATTTCCGAACCCATAACATTGAGGATCGCCTTAGCCGAATCTCTATCGCGACGCTCAGAGTTTGGTCGCTTTGTCGTTGAAACTTGATCTATGTATTTATTTAACGCTTCAGAAAATGTTAATTTTTCTGCAGGGCGCGCGTCTTGGTATCGTCCCATCCGCATTTCCCTTTCTATATTAGCAACCCAACTTTTCGCTTCGCCCTTAGTGTCGAAAGTCCTGGCTACTGGAGTAAAACCTTTAATTCGTACAGTAGCCGTAAACGTCGTTCTGCTTTTTCCTTTTCGGGTTTGAATGCGTGCCATAGCGTAGATCTCCCCATGTTTTTTTGTTCCATTTTTGTTCCACTTTTATGTCAAACCATACAATAATAAAGCAGAAAAAAGCAATAGCGAATGGAACAAATCGCATAAAAAAAGGGGCTAACCAGTTGATAGTTCTGGTTAACCCCTTGATTTTATTGGTGCGCCCGGCGCGATTCGAACGCGCGGCCTACGGATTAGAAGTCCGTTGCTCTATCCAGCTGAGCTACGGGCGCATATTTTTTATGAAGACAAATTATTTTAATCGAATGGGGCTAAAAAGCAACTGCATTCTCTCGCTTGCCTCCATGTCAACCTTAACCGTTGTATTGAATCAGTTCTGTTTGATCAGATCCAGCAGATCATCAGCGCTCATCTTGGCGCTGATATCAGTCCCTTCGAGTAAGCTTCCGGCAAGATCCCGTTTTTCTTGATGAAGTTTGACGATTTTTTCTTCAATAGTTTGTTTACAGATGAGCCTGTAGATGGTGACGGGGCGTGTCTGGCCAATACGATGGGCTCGGTCGGACGCCTGATCTTCAATGGCTGGATTCCACCAGGGATCCATGTGGATAACGTAATCAGCCGCAGTCAGGTTCAGTCCAAGTCCGCCTGCCTTAAGGCTGATGAGAAAGAGGTCGCTTTCCCCTGATTGGAATTCATCAACCTGCTGTTTTCGCTTGGCGCTGCTCGTTGAACCGTCCAGATATTTGTAGGCAATTCCCTTGCTATCCAGATGCTCACGCAGGATCTGAAGATGACCGATAAATTGGCTGAACACCAGGGCCTTATGGCGACCGCCCAACAGTTCCTCAATGACCGCTGAAAATACTTCAAGTTTAGCGCTGGGGATATTGGTGTCCGGGGCAATCAGGCGGGGATTGCAACAGGCCTGACGTAATTTCATGATCTCGGTCAGGATTTGCAGATGCCTTCCTTTTTTCTCCTGATTGTTTTCAAGGGTCTGCAGTGCATTTTGTCGCAGGGCCTCATAAAAATGAGTCTCCTCTGTGCTCATGGCCACGTGGAGGGTAATCTCTGTACGTGGTGGTAACTCTTCCAGCACTTCCGATTTGAGACGTCTCAGGATAAAGGGACGAATGAGTTTTTTCAGTTTCAGTCGGGCCTCGCGGTCGTGGTAGCGTTCGATGGGAATGGCAAAGCGTTCGTTGAAGCGATTCAGTGAACCCAGCAGGCCAGGATTGATAAAGTGAAAGAGGTTCCAGAGCTCTCCCAGGTGGTTTTCAATGGGGGTGCCGGTAGTGATGAGTCTGAATCTGGCCTGGATGGCCATGGCGGCCTTGGATCGTTTGGTCGCCGCATTTTTTATGGCCTGGGCCTCATCGAGAATAACGGTCTGCCATTTGACCTGGGATAAGAGCTCGTTTTCTTGTTGGAGCAGGGTATAGGTGGTGATCAGGAGATCAAATTTCCCTAATTCCTGGATGGTTTTTCCGCGATTTTTCCCAGTCAGAGTTTTGATGTTGAGAGTGGGAGCAAAGCGATTCACCTCTGATTCCCAGTTGGTGGAGACGGAAGTGGGGGCAATCACCAGCGACGGCCCTTCCGAGGCCAGTTCCAAGATGATGGCCAGAGACTGGATGGTCTTGCCCAGCCCCATGTCATCGGCCAGACAGCCACCAACGCCCCAGTGAACAAGGCGAGCCAGCCAGTTATAGCCTTCGAGCTGATAATCCCGTAATTCTGCCTGGAGAGTGGATGGAAGCTTGGGGGTGTAGGATTGGAGATCTTTGAGTCTGGCCTGTTGCGTCTCCCAGCCGGCATCGGTATTGATCTTTGCCTGTTCGATCAGTTGTTCCAGTGGGAGGGCAGCCAGGGGGTGCAGGAGAATCTCGTTGCCGCTGTCTGGATCCAGTCCTTCAGAGTAGATGTTCAGTTCTTCCAGTCGTTTTTTAAATTCCTGGGTAAGGGCCAGAAATTGGCCTTCCCCAATCTGCACAAAACGGCCTGAAGTCCCTTTGACCTTGGCGAGCAGCTCGCGCAGGTCAATAACGGTATCCTGGTCAAGTTCCAGGTGTCCGGACAGGGCAAACCAGTTCTGACGATTGGTGCGGATTTTCAGATTCAAATTTTTCAGGGAGGCCTGATGGCTGACTGTCAGTTTTTCACCTTCCGGCCACTCAATGATGACCTGATCATGAATGGCCTGCAACTCCATCAGGGCCTGCAGGCAGTCATCCGGGTCCTGCAGGTGCCATTCCCGGTCATTTTCTTGTTCGATGTCAATGGCCAGATCCAGAATGGGGCAGGATTCTTCAATCCCTCTGGCCTTTTCTTCTTCGAGTGCCAGATTGCGCCGTGTTTGCAGACGTTTTCCCCGCACCTCCGCCATGATATTCTCAACTCCCTGCCCCGGTTTCAGGTAATGACCGCCTTCAGCAAAGGGTTTGACAAACATCTCCAGGCGGAAGCCTGTGCCAAAGGGGAGCAAGTGGATGTAAATGGAGGGGTCGGCCTCGACAAATTCGATATGGGTGTTTTTATTGGTGGTGGCATCGGCGGCAATTGCCGAATGAACCGTCATATAGGAAGAGATATTGCCAATAGCGGTGAGTACCTGTTCGCTTGCCGAAAGGGGAACACTGAGACCGTCAGGGCCGGTAATCTGGGCAATGCGGCGATGATTGTCATTGATGGCAATGATCTTGAAACGTGTCGGTGTTTCCTGAAAGACGGTAATCGAATTTTTGGTTACTGCCTGGGCAAAACGAATGTGAAGTTGTCCGCCTCTCTCTTCCACCAGAAGTTCAGGCTCGCCGGTAATAAATTCAACAGATGAAGTTGGTGACTGGCTCAGAAAGAGCAGCGGATGGTTAATCATGGCGACCAGGGCCTGATCCATGTCAAAGTGATAACTGAGCCCGTGGGTTTCAGGATGTTGGACTTTTTTGATGGCCGCACAGATCTTGCGATCCTGGATGCTCAGATAGGGGAGCATCTCACCCGAGTAGAGACGGGAAAGTGATATAGGCCGGCCTTTACTCCATTGTCCTTCGGGGGAGATTTTTTGTTCTTTTGGACTGATGGTGAGCACATCATTTTTGTAGTCGACGAACCAAGCCATTCTGATGGTCTGGTCCCTCGCGGAGTGAGGTTGGACGGTTGTGGCCTGGATCAGTGCCTGCAGGCTTCGTTTCCAGGGATCTTCAGGCTCAAGGATGGAGACCAAAGAGACTTGGCCTGTCTGTTCCTGGAGCGTCTGCATGGTTGCCAGATATTCACTGGTGTCCGCGGAGGTCTTGGCCAGAATATTCGCCAGATTCAGGGTGAAAAAGTGATAGTGATTGGCCTTGGCCTGTTGATACAGGGCCTGAATTTTCTTTTCGGTATCCGGCTTGATCGTGCTGTTCAGCCAGTAGTCGCAGAGTCCGGCAACAAGGATGGTCAGGGCGGGGGCTTTTTTATCATGAATGAGGTCGAACACGTCATCTGTGAGCTTGCTATTGCTTTGGGCGCTGAGCAGGGCGGCCAGAAAATGGTAGGCCTTTTCTTCTACCATGCCGGGAAAGAGTGACAGGGTAAGCCCGATACGGTGGGCAACAGTCTGGTTGCGGTCGGTAGTGTCTTCCTCAAGGCAGGCCAGAAGATGAAAGAGTCCTGGGGGACCAATAAAGGCCACCTTGTCATTGTCGCTGAGTTTTTGAAGGGCCTGGATGTCGTCGGCAAAAGATTGCCGGGCTTGGCTGTACTGGCCGCGCAGAAAAGAAAGAGATCCTGCGGCGCCAGTTCCGCTGAAGCTTTCTGGTTGCTCGCTGATCAGGTGTTCTGCAGCGTCCAGTTCTCCCTGGAGGAGGAGTTGGTTAAAAAGCAGGCGTTGAAAAGGGAGCCTTTCGTCGTTGTCAAGGCCCTGGAAATTTTCCTTATCTTGGAGAAATTTTAGAATTTCCGGGAAGGACGATAATTTGGACTGGGCAAAACGAAGGGCCTGATCGGTTAAGAAAAACTGGAAGGAGGGGGCAAGAGTTCGAAACCAAACGGGATCAAAGGGATTGGTGATGACCTGGACCGTGGGGGATATGGTCGAGAAGAGTTCTTGGTCCTGGCTGCCAAGAAAATCGAGGGCGTCGTCGATAAGATCAAACTGTTGAGTATAGATCCCGATACGGAGCTCACGCATGGCCCGCCAGCAACGGGTTGTCCATTTCCCGTAATAATAGGAGACCGGGGCTTCCTGGCGGATTACTTGCGCAAAAGAGGCAAAAGTTCCTTGGGCAACCGAGATCCGGCTGAATATTTCGGTAAGCTCCGGCACGCATTGCCGTTCTTTGGTGACGAGGCCGAGTTTCTGGAATTTATTAAAATAATGGGTGAGATTGGCCGCAGTGGGACAGCTACCCCGTGGACTCCGCATGTCCAATTTGGTAAGACAGTTAATCAATAAGGTGATATGAGGTGGCTCACAAACAATGGACAGAAATTGAAGAAAGGTCTGCTCGAATTGGTTGAGTGTGTCATAGCGCTGCAGAAGAGGGTGTTGGTCGGTCATAGTCAATGCGGCCTTGTCCTGATTGGAAAGATCGTTGGTTCGGAAATGAAAATATGGATTGAGCTGAAAATGGCGAACATGCCATGACACCACAGGTGTCAGTTGCTATGACATGGAAGTGGATTCAGGGCAGGAATTGAAAGAGAAACCATTGTTGGGGGTGGCAAGCCCGCAATAGTTCCTCTTTATGGATCTCTTCAAGATGCTTTTCAGTTCAAGATATCTTTATTGATAGATATCTTGCTCTTTTTTTCCAGCTGTTTCAGCCAGGAAGAAAGCAACTGATCTTGTTTTTGTTTGAGTAGAGTGGCGGTATATTCTTTTCTGGTGGCAGCATTCAAACTGGCAGCTTCTGGTAATTTTCGTTCCAGAAACTGCAAGATGTATAAATCATCTCCCACGGCCAAGGCCTCTTTGGGAAAGGAATTTTTGACGCTCAGCCGCAAGGCCTGATCAATAAGAGAAGGCGGAAGTACAGGGTCTGGAGTCGCATTGTTTTTACTCAAGGGCCCTGAGTTCTGGGCTTGCAATTTTGCCTCACTGGTCGTTTTCTCAAAATCAGCTCCTCCCTGCACCTTGGTCAGGATGGCCGTTGCGGTCTCTTTGGCCATTTTGCGAGCCTTGGTCAACTTGTAATCTTTGGTTACTTGCTCCTTAACCTCTTCGAGCTTCGGAGGAGCTGGTTCCTGGATTGCCTCCGCAAAAAGGATGAAATAGCCGGATGGAGTTTCAATGAGTGAGCTGAGTTCACCCTGTTTCAGGGCAAAAACGGTATCCATGAACTTGGGGTCATGCTCCAGTGTTGCGGGCGGGGCGGTTCGACTGAAAAAATCAGTTGTAACAACGGTTTTGTCGGCATGTTTTCCAGCGTATGCCGGCAAGTTGCCGGCAGCAATAATGCCTTCATAGGCCTCGTTCGCCATCTGGAAAGTTACGGGTTTTGCTTGTTCGCTTTGGAGTTTTGCAATAATGGCGGCGCGAACTTCCTCTATCGATTGGGTCGTGGCGGGCATGATCTTGTCGAGCTTGATAATATGATAACCAAATTGTGTCTGGATGATATCGCTGATAGCGTTTGGTTGCATGGAGAAGACCGCATCGTCAAATTCTTTAATCATCTTACCTTTGGCAAATGTTCCCAGGTCTCCACCCTTGGTCTTGGATGGATCTTCGGAGTAAGTTGTGGCCAGCTTTGAAAAATCTTCCCCTGCGCGGGCCTTGACCAGGATTTCTTCTGCTTTTTTCCGTTGTTCCGCCCGCTTTTCCGGGGAGGCGTTTTCTTCTGCTTTCAATAAGATGTGCCTGGCCTGCCGTTTTTCGGGAACCTGGTAAGTATCCTTCTCTTTTTCGTATTGGGCCAGAACCTGTTCGGCACTGATCGTTACTTTGTCTATCTGGGCCTTGTAGGGAAAGCTGAGATAGTTCAGTTTGATTTTCTGCTTGGTCTTGTAGGTGTTTTTTTCTGTTTCAAACCAAGCAGCAAGATCTTGAGGATCAACTACTATCTTGTCATTGAAGAGATCGGGCGTAACCTTGACAACCTTGACGCTCACTGTTTCCTGATCCCGTTGATACATCTCGTTTATCTCGGTCTCACTTGCTGTGGTGGCAAAGTTATTGATAGAGGCGATCACTTTTTCGCCAAGCAGGTCATGACCGATGGAGGCCTCGAATTTATGTGGGGTCAGGCGGTTGGAGTTGAGGATGGCCTGGTAGGCATTTATGTTAAAAGCACCCTCTTGCTGGAATTGGGGCATTTTCTGGATGGTGGTCTGGATTTCAACAGGGGTTGCCATGATTCCCATGGCATTTGCGCCTTGACGCAGCAGCGCAGCCTGAGTCAATTGGTTGACAACCTGTTGCTTGACCCCGAGACCTTTGAGGATTTCGTCGGAGATGGCATCACCAAATTGCCGCCGGTAGCCGGTTATTGCCTGGTCGTAGCTCCGTTGAAATTCCTGGAAGGTGATCTCTTCATTGTTGATAGTGATGGCGGTATTCCGACTATTCATCATCTTGGTGCCCACACCCCAGAAGATAAAAACCAGGGCGATAATCAGAACCATGGCCTGAATAACGAAGGATTGTGCTTTATTGCGGAGGATTTGCAGCATGGCAATACTCTGGAAAAAGGGTTGTTCCTGCCTGGTAGCAAAAAGGTAGGATTGATTGTCATGCCAAAAGCATGCTAAATGAAATGCAGAATATTATAAATTTACTCTTTCTCACCTTTCTCTGCAAGGAAAAAGGCGGAACGGCCGTCCGTCCGGCGGATAACATGCAAGGAGCCGTTCTGGCCATTTAGGTGGCCCTGTGATTTATTGACAGCGGCTTGGTGAATCGTGTGGACAATAAAAAACATCTGTATTGTTTTTTTGTATTCTTTGCGGTTATTTTTGCGCATTGAGGAGAAAAGTTACAACAGGAGAATGCAAGGGGTTTCAGGACAATGGGTTTCATGATACAGTTGAACTGCTGTGTTAAAAAAATATGATGTCAGACTTGGCGTGTCTCCATGGCTTGCCATTTCTGTTGAAGGATCTTTGAGCTTCGGGTTTGGGGATAACCGAGCAAGGAAAAGGGAAAAAATGGGATCGAGAGTTACGCAGTTATATCGCAGGATTGATGAGGGCCGGGCCTATTGCTTTAATGTGGAATCCACCCGGCAGTTGACCGCGACCGAGATGGAGTGTCTGCGGCTGGTGCTGGCCGATGGTTTTCTTCCGGAAACGGTATCGCTTACGCCGCTGCTTCAGGGTGAGCGGGTAGTCGAGGTGGGGCCGCGGCTCAATTTCGCCACGGCCTGGTCATCGAATATGGTTTCTATCTGCAGGGCTACCGGTATTGACTGTGTGACCAGGGTGGAGCGGTCGCGTCGCTATCTGGTGCCGGATGGCCAGGACGTGCAGGCCTTTATCGCCAGCCACCATGACCGGATGACCGAGTGTCCGTATCCAGAAACCTTGCACACCTTCGAGACCGGAGTCGTGCCGGAGGCGGTCTATGAAGTGGATCTCAAGGGCGGCGGGCCGGATGCTCTGCTCACTATCCCCGGCATCTCCATGGACGAGTGGGATCGCAATTTTTATTACGACTATTTTGTTACCAAGCATGACCGGAATCCGACCATTGTCGAGATCCTCGATCTCAATAATGCCAACTCCGAGCATTCCCGTCATGGTTTTTTCAAGGGTAAACAGGTGATTGACGGCCAGGAGCAGGAGCAGACCCTGTTCGAGCTGGTCATTGACACCCTGACCGCCAATCCCAAGGGCTCAGTGATTGCCTTTAAGGATAACTCCAGCGTGGTTGAGGGCTATGATATCAAGACCCTCCATCCATCTCGGCCGGGAGAGCCTTCCGCTTTTGGGGTCAAGGATGTCCGTTATCATCCCTTGCTTACTGCTGAAACCCATAACTTCCCCACCGGTGTCGCTCCCTTTCCAGGCGCTGAAACCGGGACCGGCGGCAGGATCCGCGATGTCCAGGGTACGGGCAGGGGTGGTTTCGTCATCGCCGGCACTGCCGGTTATTGCGTGGGCAATCTCCATATCCCCGGCTATGCCATGAGCTGGGAAAATAAGTATCCCTGTTCCGATAATCTGGCGTCAGCCCTGCAGATTGAGATCGATGCCAGCAATGGCGCCTCGGATTACGGTAATAAGTTCGGCGAGCCGCTGATCCAGGGATTTACCCGTTCCTTTGATCTGCGTCTGGCGAATGGCGAGCGTTGGGGCTATCTGAAACCGATCATGTTCACCGCCGGTGTGGGTCAGATTGATGACCGGCATACCCAAAAGAATAAAGAGCAGAAAGGCATGCTCATTGTTCAGGTGGGCGGGCCTGCCTATCGGGTCGGCTTTGGTGGCGGCGCCGCTTCCAGTATGCTGCAGGGGGAAAATGCCTCGGAACTTGACTTCAATGCGGTGCAGCGCGGCGATGCCGAGATGGAACAGAAAATGAACCGGGTCATTCGCGCTTGCAACGAGATGGGCGACCAGACCCTGATTGATGTGATCCATGATCAGGGTGCGGGCGGGCCTGCCAATGTGCTGAAGGAGTTGGTGGAGAAATCCGGCGGCCGGGTGGAGGTCCGCAATATCAGGGTGGGCGATCCCACCATGTCGGTGCTGGAGATCTATGTTGCCGAATACCAGGAGCGTAACGGCTTCCTGATCCGCCCGGAGAATATCGAGCAGTTTCAGGCCATCTGTGCCCGGGAAAAGGTGAATTGCGAGGTGCTGGGCGAGGTCACCGGTGACCTGCGTTTTGTCCTCCATGACGCGGCCGATGACTCCACGCCGGTGGATATCGAGCTCGATGTCCTGCTCGGCAATATCCCGCAGAAGACCTTTACGGATGCGCGGCGTGATCCTGGTCTGCAACCCCTGGTCCTGCCTCAAAACCTGAGCGTGACCTCGGCCCTGCATGATGTGTTGCGGCTGCTGTCGGTGGGTTCCAAGCGTTTTTTGACCAACAAGGTGGATCGCGCGGTCTCCGGCCTTATTGCCCGGCAGCAGTGTTGCGGCCCGCTCCAGCTTCCGGTCAGCGATGTGGCCGTGGTGGCCCAGAGCCATTTCGGCCTGACCGGGATCGCAACGGCCATTGGTGAGCAGCCGATCAAGATGCTGGTTGATCCGGCGGCAGGCGCCAGGATGGCCGTGGGCGAGGCCCTGACCAATCTGGTCTGGGCCGGGATCGAGGATCTGGAGCAGGTCAAGTGTTCGGCCAACTGGATGTGGGCCCCCAAGCTGCCTGGTGAGGGCGCGGCTATTTATGACGCGGCCCGGGCCATGCGCGATGCCATGGTCGCCATCGGTATCGCCGTAGATGGCGGCAAGGACAGTCTGTCCATGGCCACTATGGTGGCTGGCGAGACGGTGAAATCCCCCCGTCAGCTGGTTATTTCGGTCTATGCGGCGGTGCCTGATATCAGGGCGGTGATCACCCCGGATATCAAGGAGCCGGGCAGTGTGCTGGTGCTCATTGATCTATCTGGCGGTAAAAACCGGCTGGGCGGCACGGCCCTGGCCCAGGTACAGGGACAGCTTGGCAACGAGAGCCCGGACATGGATGATCCTCGTCAGTTCAAACGGGCCTTTGGCGCAGTGCAAGAGCTTATTCGCCGGCACCTGATCCTGGCTGGCCATGATCGCAGTGACGGCGGTCTGATCACCACCCTGCTGGAGATGGCTTTCAGTGGCAACTGTGGCCTGGAGATTGATCTTGCGAGCAGCGATTCGGCCCTGACCTCTCTGTTTACGGAGGAGTTGGGTCTGGTTGTCGAGTGCCGGCAGGATGATCTGGATGTGCTTGCGGCCCTGCTGACTGCCAGTGATATCCCCCATGGCGTTATCGGTAGGAGTACTGTTGCCAAACAGATCCATGTCCACTGCAATGGTGAAGTGGTGCTTGATGAAAAGATGCAGACCCTGCGCCAGATCTGGGAGGAGACCAGTTATCAGCTCGAACGGCTGCAGATGAATCCCGTCTGTGCCGAAGAAGAAAAAGCAAATATCGCTGATCGCCAGGGGCCGGCCTATCATTTGAGCTTTACGCCGGAACTTACCCCTTCCCATATCCTCGAGAAAAAGGAGAAGCCGAGAGTCGCCATCCTCCGTGATGAGGGATCCAACTCTGACCGTGAGATGACCTCCGCCTTTTACGCCGCCGGATTTGAACCCTGGGATATCTGCATGAACGACCTGCTGGCCGGCAGGATCACCCTTGACGGTTTTCGGGGGCTGGCGGCAGTGGGTGGTTTTTCCTATGGCGATGTCCCTGAGTCGGCCAAGGGCTGGGCGGCTACCATTCTCTTTAATGAACAGCTCAAGACCATGTTCAATGAATTCTATAACCGGCCCGACACCTTTACCCTCGGGATCTGTAACGGCTGCCAGCTCTTCGGTTTGCTGGGTTGGGTGCCATGGCAGGGGATAGCGCCTGCCAGCCAACCCCGATTTGCCCACAATACCTCGGGCCGCTTTGAATCGCGCTGGGTGACGGTCAAGGTCCAGCCCTCAAAGGCGATCATGTTCAAGGGCATGGAGGATCTGGTATTCGGCATCCATCTCGATCATGGCGAGGGTCGGCTCCATTTTCCTGATCCCGCAGTGCGGCAGCAGGTGGAGGCGGGCAACATGACCCCCATGGTCTATGTTGATGACAGCGGTCAGGCCACCGAGGCCTATCCCTTTAACCCCAACGGCTCACCGGACGGCCTGGCCGCTCTCTGTTCGCCGGATGGCCGTCATCTGGCCCTGATGCCCCATCCCGAGCGGGCCTTCCTGCCATGGCAGCTCCATTATCTGCCGGAGTCGATGAAGGATATCCAGGCCTCGCCCTGGCTCAAGATGTTCCAGAACGCCTATACGTGGTGCATGAATGAGTAAGGACGACAGTCCTGGGGAATGATGGCGCGATCTTTGCTGATGGGGTTGCAGGCATGACCAGGATCGAGATGTTTACCGGCAAAGGCGGGGTCGGGAAGACGACGATGGCGGTTGCCACTGCCTTAAAATATGCCCAATCCGGTAAAACGCTGCTGATCTCGACAGACCCTTCCGGTTCTCTCTCGGAGATCTTTTCTCAGGCCTTAGACCAGCAGGTGACTGAGGTGGCGAGCAACCTTGATGCCGTTGAGCTGACCCGGAAACTGGTTCTTGATCTCTGGCGGGAAAAATTTGGGGATGAGATCTACACGGTCTTGTCCTCTTTCCTGCCGGTTGGACGGGAGATTATCGACTATATCGAAGGGGCTCCGGGGATTGAGGACGAGTTTATGCTCGATTATCTCCTGACCAAAGCGCAAAGCAATATCTACCAGACAATTGTCTGGGATACGGCGCCGACGGTAACCACCCTCAACCTGCTTTTCATTCAGCAGCTTTTTTACACCCATCTCACCCAGGCCCAGAAGGTGTATCTGAAGGTTAAGGGTGTCTTCACCCACGTTGACCCACTTGCCTTGATCAACAAGTGGCAACAGCTGACGGCGCAGATCATAGCCATGCTGCAATCAGAAACCACTGCCTGGGTGGTTGCCAACCCGGAGCGTTTGCCGGTGGAACAGGCGCTCAACATTGCGGCCTCGCTGACCGCCTTTGGCATCAAGGTGAATGGTTTTATTCTCAATAAAATGCTTCCCCTTGAGCTGTGTAACACCCATCCTTTCTGGCAGGCAAAGTTTGAGTCGCAGCAGCGCTGGCGGGAGAGGCTGTTGCAGGCGGCTGATGGCCAGAGGGTTACAGAGATTCCGGAACTGTCCGGCGAGAAGATGGCCCACGGTTTCCTGGCAGAGGTTTCAGAGCTTCTGGGAAAACCGTGATCAGCATTCCCATCGGTTGCGGGTTGGACGTTACCGGGTAATGTTTGAGGCAGACGGGGACGTACGCATTATTCGTATAGAAGAGGTGAAAAAACGCGATGATCGAACCTACTAAAATTCAACCGATCTACCAGGGCGGGGTGCCTGCTTTCGTGGTTATCCCTTTTGCTGATTTTGCCCGTGAACATCCGGTCGAAGCAGCGCAAATAAAACTACAAACTCCCCGAATTCCTGAAGGAGATTACATCCCCCATGAGGTCGTCGGCCTGCATGTGCAGAATGGCCTTCCGCTGGTCCGCGCCTGGCGGGAATATCTTGGCCTTACTCAGGTCGAGGTTGCAGAACGGGCCGGGATCACCCAGGCCGCGCTTTCCCAGATGGAGTCGGGTGAGGTGAAACTGCGCAAGGCTACACGGGAAAAGCTGGCGCTGGCCATGGGCCTAATCCCTGAACAGTTGAGATAATCGACCCTGCCGGTACTCCATGCCCCTTTCCTGGAACGAAATCCGCAGTCGCGCCCTCGCCTTTTCCCGTGAATGGGAGGGCGAATCATCCGAAGATGCCGAGGCCAAAAGCTTCTGGGACGGCTTTGCGGTCACTCGGAGGTGAGTCGCATTTACGCCGACGGCCATAAGAAAGGTAACGATTTTTATGAAACGGAGCAGGTACATCCTGCTATAACATTTCCTATATTTAAAGGAACCCGCTGGTGGCTTTACTAATTGTCCCACTTAAACAAATTATCCTTGATCCGTCTAACTTGATAGACCTTTCCACTCTTCCCGAGCCGGAGGCCATCCGGCTCATCAAGGAATCGTATGGCTTTCTTTCGGCATCCCTTGACGTTTCGATCAGGGACGGACTTGCCGTGATCGAACTGAAAGAGGAACGCCCCGTAGCCCGCATCAACGATGCGCAGAAAACCTTTCAGAAAGGGGTTCGGGAGGCGCAGCAGGGAGATTACCGGAAGGCGATCAAGACGTTCACAAAGGTTCTCGAAATAATCCCGAACCATGTCGATGCCCGACGCAACCTTGCCATGGCCCATCTGGAACTCGGTAATGTGGCCAAGGCCAAGGAACATCTTGAGGAATGTCTGAAGCTTGACCCGGCCAATGCCTGGTCGTTCGTTCTGCTCGGTAACATCTACGCCAAACATGAGCGGAACCAGCCCGTCGCCGAATTCTATTATGAGGCGGGATTGACAACTTCCCCAAACGATAACATCCTCCTCAATAATTATGCCGCGTTGCAGATGGAGCAGGGAAATAGTGTCAAGGCAAAGAAGCTGTTCGAAAGGGCGCTGGTGGCAGATTCATCATATCCGAATACCTATTACGGTCTGGCGTATCTCTATCAGATAAACCGTGAACCAGCCGCCGCCATAGCCATTCTGGACCGCTTGTTCGATCAGCCGAAATCGTCTGATATGAGAAGTGAGTCGGTTTACCGGAATGCCCGTGCGCTCTACCTCGAACTCTCTGATGAATTGGCCCGCCAAGATAGCACGCGGCTCATGGGGCTGATTCAAGAGAAAAAGTCGGAACTGGAACATGCTGCCGGCCAACGTATCAGCATCGAAGAGGACAATTCATTGGAGTACGTTTCAGCCGTCGCCCAGATGGCGTGGAAGCATGGGCGGGACGAACACAGGGTGCGCTATCGGATGAAATCTGAAGCGGTCACCCCCCACCTGGTGGCCCACGAACTGGAGCATATCGTCCTCGAACAGCAGGCTCGCGCAGAAGGAAGAAACCTGTTTTTTGTCACCACTGCTGAAACCCGGACGGCCGCCGTCCATTCAGTTGCAAGCCATGTTTCGAAATTGCAGCAACAGGGTTATGCGGAAAAAAACATTGCCGAAGTCATCCCCCAACTCATCCACGGGCTATGTAACCAGATTTTCAACTGTCCGCTCGACATGGTTGTCGAACACAACCTTTATGCAAAGTACCCGGAATTACAGCGAAGCCAATTCGTCTCGCTCCACCAGATGTACCAAGAGGCACTGAAAGCCTTTACCAGCCCAGAAATAAAAAAGCTTACCCCCCCCTCCATATTTCGTGCCAGCAACACGCTTAACTGTGCCTACGCCCTCTTTATCGACCATTTGTATCAAGGCCGCACCGACTATTCCTCTGCCTACCGCTCTTCCGAAATATTCTCGACTGGGAAAAACCTCTTCGACATCTGGAAAAAGCAGATGGAAGTCTTCCAACCTGGTGACGAGTACGCCCTGGTGGACGAATTTGCCCGTCTTCTCAAGCTGCGTTCCTGGTATATTTGGAAAACGGATGACGTCCCGGACTTGAGCGTTACAGAGCTACCCTCAGCAACAAATACTGTTCCTCTTACTACCGATAAACCGGAAGCGTACATCTACTGTCTCGATGCCCTTCGCCGGTTCGACGGCAAGAGCCGTGACGAGATTTTCGCTGTCGCTTCCGAGATTGGCATCCTCGGTATGAACGGCATCGACCACACCTCTGAAAAAACTTACTCTCTCAAAGCTTATCCTGGCGAAACCTTCACCGGCCTATCCCTTCTCTGTCTCATGTACGTCGGTTTCAAACTGTATGACCCGTCAGTCAATAGCGGCCTCGATTTTGCCGAGGCTTATGAAATGGCGCTCGAGGCACATAAGGCAGCGGTGCACTAATGGAAAGACAGTCACTTGCAGATCTTGCAGCAAAACTAAGGACCTTCGCCTCCGAGCGTGACTGGGACCAGTTCCATTCTCCCAAGAATCTCGTCATGGCCCTGTCGGTTGAAGTCTCGGAGCTCATGGAGCATTTCCAGTGGTTGACGGAGGAGCAGAGTTCTGGATTGCCTCCGGAAAAACTGCAGCAGGTGCGGGAGGAGATCGCCGATGTCCTGATCTATCTGACCCGGTTGGCTGACAAGCTTGGAGTAGATATGTTGGAAGAAGCTGCAAAGAAGCTCGAGGTGAACCGGGGCAAGTACCCAGCGGACAAGGTGCGGGGTTCTGCCAAAAAGTATACCGAGTTGTAAATCAACGGGCAGCACCGGCAGTACCAATAAATCGTTCATCCTTCTTTCGGAGCAGACCTCTTGATCGTTTATTCTTCCACGAAAGCAAAATTCAAAGAGGACGTCATGACGAATGATATCGGCACTATCATTTATGACGCCTACAGATCTGCCACGGGAAGAAATACTGGCAAGTCGGAAATCGATTCGTGGATAAACTCCCTGCAGTTCATGGATCGCGTGTTATGCGATGATGAAATTCCGCATGATGCGGGTGTCGCCATTGAATATCACCTGCCACAGTCTTCAAAACGCATCGACTTTATCCTGACTGGCATGGATCATAACCAGCGGGAATCAGCAATCCTTATCGAACTCAAGCAGTGGCAGCAGGCCCAGATGACGGACAGCGACGCCATTGTCATCACGCAATTTAGGCGCGGAGCCCGCGAAACCCTTCATCCCTCCTACCAGGCATGGTCGTACAAGCGCCTGCTGGAAGACTTCAACCAGACGGTACAGGAAGAAAATATCCAGCTGTACCCCTGCGCTTATCTTCACAATTACGAGGAAGACGATGTCCTTACCAATGAGTTTTATAGCGAGCACATCAGCAATGCCCCACTTTTTTTCAAAAAAGATGCCCTGAAACTGCAGCAGTTCATCAAGGCCAACGTGAAATACGGGGACAAGAATGATATCATGTACCGTATTGACCACGGGAAGATCAAGCCGTCCAAGAATCTTGCCGACCAGCTCCTGTCCATGCTCAAGGGCAATGAAGAGTTTGTCCTGATTGATGATCAGAAGGTCGTTTTTGAGACGGTCATCAAATTGGCGAAAAAATCTTCTGAAAAAATGAAGAAGGTGCTGATCGTTGAGGGTGGACCAGGTACCGGTAAGTCAGTCGTGGCAATAAATCTGCTCGTGGCGCTCACAGAGCGCCAGCATGTTGCAAAGTACGTTACGCGCAACTCGGCTCCCCGCCTGGTGTATGAGGCCAAACTCACTGGCTCGTTCACAAGAACGCACATTTCAAACATGTTTTCCGGCTCGGGTTCCTTCCATGGAGTGCAGCCAAACAGTTTTTACTGTCTGCTTGTCGATGAAGCGCATCGTCTTAACGAAAAATCAGGGATGTTCAATCACCTTGGTGTGAACCAGATCAAGGAAATCATCAAGGCCAGTCAACTCAGTGTGTTTTTCATCGACGAAGATCAGAAAGTGACGTTGAAAGACATAGGTGACAAAGAGGAAATCCGCCGCTGGGCAGCAGAACTGAAAGCAGAGGTTACCGAACTCAGTCTGGAATCACAATTTCGCTGTAATGGCTCTGACGGCTATCTGTCCTGGCTCGATAACACGCTGCAGATCCGGCCAACAGCAAATGAGACGCTGGAAACAAGAGACTACGATTTCCGGATCGTAGGCAGCCCCACCGAACTGCATGAACTGATCCGGAACAAGAACAAGGCGAAGAACAAAGCCCGTATGGTAGCCGGCTACTGCTGGAAGTGGATCAGCAAGAAAAATCCTCTGCTCAAAGACATTGTCATTGGCAGTTACAAGGCAACCTGGAATCTCGATTCTGACGGCCAGGCCTGGATTATCAAGCCAAATTCAGTCAACGAAGTCGGCTGCATTCACACCTACCAGGGACTGGAAGTTGACTATATCGGCGTAATCGTCGGACCAGATCTCGTGGTACGTAATGGTACGGTCATCACCCTGCCAGGTGAGCGTCCCAGCACAGACAGATCAATCCATGGCTGGAAGGCCCTGTTTAAAGAAAACCCAGCCATTGCCACTATTCGCCTCGACGCCATTATCAAGAACACCTATCGTACACTTATGACTCGCGGACAAAAGGGCTGTTACGTCTACTTTGTTGATGATGAGACACGGCAGTTCTTTGCGAATCGAATAGTGTCAACCCCTGTCTGCGAGCAAGTTCCTGAAACAGAATTGGTTCCAGCAGCCGATCAGGAAGTGGTTATTCTGCCATTTCGCCGTCTGTCGCCGAAAGAAGTCAGACCCTTTGAAAATTGCGTCCCTCTTTATGATCTCAAGGCGGCTGCAGGTCAATTCAGCGATGAGCAGCAAATTTCCGATATAAATTGGGTCGAACTCCCCGACATCTTTCGTCCCCAGCGGAGCCTTTTCGTGATTCAGGTTGTTGGTGAATCGATGAACCGCCGAATTCCGAGCGGTTCATGGTGTCTATTCAAGAAAATCCCAGCAGGAAGCCGCCAGGGGAAGGTTGTGCTTGTTCAACATCGCGAAATTTCTGACAATGATACTGGTGGGCATTACACAGTAAAGATTTACGACAGCAAAAAAATAATTCACGAAGATGGTACATGGCAGCACACATCAATAATCCTGCGCCCTGACACAACGGCTACTGGCTATGAGCCAATAGTGCTTGGCGAGCGCCAGAGCGAAGAGTTACAGGTAGTCGGGGAGTTTGTGGCGGTCTTGGGATGAAAAATTACTTTAAAGGAGACTCGGTCGTCTTCCTGTTCAAAGATTAAGGGGGACGCCATATTTTTTACGCACATTCTGTCATGTGGGTGGCAAGTTTGTGCTGTGAGCAGTTTCTTTTTGCACGGAAAGAATAAGATGAAATTCCCCAATTGTCAGGCCACATGATATCTGATAAGGAATGTAGATGTAAAGAAGCCTTTTTTGTCAGAAGGTGACTGAATGAGAAGGAGTGGATTTCTATGAAAAGGAGGAGGTGTCATGGACTATAAAGCAGTTTTTCATGTGGATCAGAAGAATGAGCAGGTCTTTAATCTGGCCCTTAATAATGTCATCAATCTGTTGAGTGCCATTCCCGGTCAGGAACATGATCTGATTGTGTTGCTGAATGGTCCGGCGGTCGGCCTGGTGGCCAGGGAGGAGGCGGCCTCTTTTCTGGAGAGGATTCAAACGCTTTCGGCTCAGGGTGTACGTTTCCAGGTTTGTGAGAATGCCCTGAAACGTTTTGAGGTCAGTCGTGACAGCCTGATTGCAGAATGTCAGGTCATTCCCGCGGGTATTGTCGGGCTCATTGATCTGCAGAATCAGGGCTTTGCTTATATCAAGCCGTAGTGGTTGCTGACCGTTTGCGCTGATAGGTGATGCGGGTGTAGGGGAGTGGTCCGGGTATGGTCGTTCGGCTGGTCTCGATAAAATCCTGTTCCGGGACAGGGGGAAAAAAGGTGTCGCCTTCAATCTCCTGAGCGAGGATACTGAGGATAATGGTGTCGGTCATGGGTAGGGCCAGGGTGTAAATCTGGGCGCCGCCGGCAATGAAGACCTTTTCCTGCCCCGCACACAGGGCCAGGGCCTGATGTACGCTCTGAGCCATGGTGCAGCCTGGAAAAGAGCGGCCCGGATTGTGACTGATGACAAAGGTGGTGCGGCCGGGCAGGGGACGGCCAATGGATTCATAGGTCTTGCGGCCCATGATCAGGGCATGGCCCATGGTGGTGGCCTTGAACCATTGCAGCTCTTCCGGGATGTGCCAGGGGATGGTGTTTCCGCGGCCGATGACCCGGTTGGCGGCCATGGCCGCGATGATAATGACCTCCACGATGGCTGCTCTCTGAGCGGTCGCTTTTACTCTTTAACTCTTTTTTTTCTGGCGGCGACTGATGGGGCGCTCATCTGGCCCCGTCTTCGGGCACGACCTATGGCCGTCTCTCTTCTCTGGGTCTTTTGCTCGGTTTTTCTTACCAGTTCTGGTAGGTGTGGTCGTTCCTGCGTTGTTCTTGGCGCCCGTGACACTGTGCTGTCAATCGCCTGCGGTTGATTATGGGGTTGAACCTTTGATTCATTCAGTCGGCTGATTCTGAGTTGTTTTTCAGCCACCCGTACTCTTTGCAGGAGAGTCAGGGTCTCTTCCGATAACCCGACTGGCAGGTCGACGGTGCTGTGATCGTCAAAGATCGAGATCCGGCCGATGTGCTTACTGCTGAGATCGGCCTCATTGGCAATGGCCCCGACAATGTTCCCCGGTTTTACCCCCTGGTTGAGACCTACCTCAATGCGAAAGCGCTCCATGCCCTGATCCGGTTCGGAGGCATACTTCGGACCTTTCGATTCTTTTGATTCCCATGGTTCCTTGGTTTCCCTGATTTTCTTGGGCTCACGGTATTCCTTGAATTCCCTGGCCTCTCTGAATTCTCGTGGTTCCTCCCTTCTCTCCCTGGAAAATGGTCGGTCAGATTTTTCAAACTTCCGGACCGGTCGGGTGGTGCGGTCAAAAGGAACGGGGCTGGGAACAGGGATATCTTTCAGCAACAGGGGTTTGTCACCCTGGGCCAGGCTGGCCAGGGCCGCGGCCACAAGGTCTGCCGGAACGTCATGTTCACCCAGATATTCCTCGATCAGCCGTTGATAAAAATCAAGATTGTCAGCGGTAAGGGTATCAGTGATCCGCTGCTTGAATTCCATGATCCGCTTGTCGTTGATGGCCTCGGTGGAGGGCAGCTTCATCAGCTCGATCTTTTGGCGGGTCGCCCGCTCAATGGTGCCCACCATCTGTCGCTCACGGGTGGTGACAAAGAGGATGGCCTCACCGCTGCGTCCGGCGCGGCCGGTGCGGCCAATGCGATGGATGTACGATTCGGTGTCATAAGGGATGTCAAAATTGAGCACATGGCTGATCCGCTCCACATCCAGGCCGCGGGCCGCCACATCAGTTGCCACCAGGATATCCAGTTGGCCGCTTTTTAGCTGCTCTACAGTCCGCTGCCGCTGGTTCTGCTGGATGTCGCCGTTGAGCGGGGCCACGGAATAGCCGCGGGCCGCCAGCTTCTCGGCCAGTTCCAGGGTCTGGTTTTTGGTGCGGACAAAGATCAACATCCCTTCAAAGGATTCGGCCTCGAGCACTCTGGTCAGAGAGTCGAGTTTATGAAAGCCGCTGGTGACGAGAAAGCGTTGCCGGATATTCTGGGCGGTGCTGGTCTTGCCCTTGATGGTGATCTCCTGGGGATTGTTGAGGTACTTCTGGGCGATGCGGCGGATACTGACGGGCATGGTGGCCGAGAACAGCGCGATCTGCCGGTTTTCCGGAGTCTGCTCCAGGATCCATTCGACATCATCAATAAAACCCATGCGCAGCATCTCGTCTGCCTCATCAAGGACCAGGCACTTAAGTTCTTTCAGGTTCAGGGTCTCGCGGCGGATATGATCCATGACCCGGCCCGGGGTGCCGACCACGACATGAACGCCGCGTTCCAGCTGGCGGAGCTGGATCTTGTAATCCTGGCCGCCATAGATGGGCACTACCTGAAAGCCCGGCATATGGGCGGCATAGGCATGAAATGCCTCAGCTACCTGGATGGCCAGTTCCCGGGTCGGGGCCAGTACCAGGACCTGCGGTTTTCTCTTTTTCAGATCGAGCCGGGATAAAAGCGGCAAGGCGAAGGCTGCTGTCTTGCCGGTTCCGGTCTGGGCCTGACCCACTACATCCTCCCCTGCCATCACGTGGGGAATGATGCTGGACTGGATCGGGGTGGGGGACTCGTATCCGGCCTCACCCAGAGCCTTGAGAATGGCCGGGATGAAGGCGAAATCTGAAAACGCGGCCTGGGGCTGATCGTGATCGTCAAAAGACATGGTGGATCCTTGTGGGCAAAAAGGGGGGATACAGCGATACGACGTGTTTGTGCTGTTTATTTATAGAGGCAGAGATAAGCGGTTTCAGTCTGCATCCGAACGCCGAATTTGACGTTGGCTGCGACTTCAAAACTCTCACCGGCCTTGATGGTTTTCCAGGTTTCGCTGCCTGGTAATTTGATATCCATAGCTCCGGAGATCACAGACATAATCTCCACGGAAGCTGTTCCGAATTCATATTCGCCGATTGCCATGACCCCAACGGTGGCGGGTCCCTCTGTACTGGTAAAGGCGATGGATTTTACCTTGCCGTCAAAATACTCATTTACTTTGAACATTTGTTTTTTCCTTATATTTTTTCTGGAGTATGAAAAATACTTTTTTAATTATGACATATTTCAGAGAAATTTACGACATATTATGTGGGGAGGTTTCTCAAGGGATGCCATATGGCTATGCCGGGGCCTGCAGTGCAAGCAGGAAGAATGTGGTTGCAAATGTTGCACAATGCATCGTATCTTTCTGTATATGCATCATTTTTTTATCATGATGCACTATGCAATAGCCGTGTTTCAATGGGAAACAGTTTTTCCTTGACAGAGGATTTTACGAGTAGTAATCATGCCAGCAATTTTCCAATATCGTAAGGTTACAACGGGATAAGAAGGGATAAAAGAGGGGAGTGACCAGGTGAAGCAGAACTCATAGTGTGTGGTTTTATTTTTCATATTCGTTTTATTTTTTAGGAAGTCAACAAGGAGGAAACAAAGATGCAAAGGAACATCAAGGAAAAGGCGGGGGTGTTATTGGCCTCTCTCGTGTGTACAATCATGCTGAGCCCGGTCTGGACCATGGCTCAGGAAGTGACAGCCATGTCCCCGGTGCCGGTCTCCAGTCCGGAAGACTGGTGGAAATGGCCGTTGCTCCTGCTGGGAGTCACCTTTGTTATGGGGATTATCGCAGTGCTGGGTGGTGTTGGCGGCGGTGTGTTGTATGTGCCGATCATGAGCGGGTTCTTCCCTTTTCACATTGACTTTGTCCGCGGTACCGGACTGCTCGTGGCCCTGTGTGGTGCGCTCGCCGCTGGCCCTGGTCTGCTCAAGGCCAATCTGGCCAGTCTGCGCCTGGCCCTGCCGGTGGCCCTGATCGCCTCCACCATGGCCATTGTCGGCGCCATGGTGGGCTTAGCTATGCCGCCTCATGTCGTCCAGCTTTCTTTGGGGGCTACTATCCTTGGTATCGTCGCTATCATGCTCTCGGCCAAGAAATCAGCAGTTCCCGATGTCCCTGCCGCCGATGCCCTGTCCTCGGCCCTGCGGATTTGCGGTATCTATCACGATTATGCCACCAAGCAGGATATCAATTGGAAGATCCATCGCACTATCCCTGGCCTGATGCTCTTTGTTATTATCGGCTTTATGGCCGGTATGTTCGGGCTCGGCGCCGGCTGGGCCAATGTGCCGGTGCTGAATCTGCTGATGGGCGCACCGCTCAAGATCTCGGTGGCCACCTCCAAGTTCCTTCTTTCCATCACTGATACTTCGGCTGCCTGGATCTATTTCAATCAGGGCTGTATTATTCCGATGATGGTAGTGCCCTCGCTCATCGGGATCATGCTCGGTTCCTTTGTTGGTGTGCGTCTGCTCAAGGTGGCAAAACCTGGTTTTATCCGTTGGATGGTTATCTTTGTTCTCCTTTTCTCAGGTGGCAAGGCTATCCAGAAGGGGTACTCTGAATATCAGAAGGTGAATAATGCTAAACCTGCGGTGTCACAACAGGTGGCGGCACCTGCACAGGCGCCAGTCGAGGCCAAGACCCATCAGTAATGGGCGGCGTCCTTTTGTGATTAATTATGAGAGGCACAGCGTGCCTAAGGAGAAATAGATTATGAGTACAACAAACGCACCAACAAAAGAAGCATCCATTGAACAGCTCCAGTATGCCAGGATCCTCGAGAAGGGGATGTATACTGGGCTGCTTCTGATGGTTATCACCTTTGCCCTGTATGTCTTCGGGATCGTCAAGCCCCTTATCCCTTTGCAGGATATTTCCACCTTGTGGGCCACGAAATCAGGCATTTACCTGACCACTGTCGAAAACAAGTATATTCCGGAAGGTCATTCCCTCAAGGTCAAGGTTCATGCCCAGCAAGATGCGGCAGCACCGCAGGCTCAGGGGCACGAGGCCAAGGCCGGTGCTCATCATAGTCAACAACATGTGTTGAGCGGCTGGGCCTGGGCCACTCTCTTGTCCTATTCCGATTTTCTTAATTTCCTGCCGGTGGCCATTCTTGCTGGGATTACCATCCTCTGCTACGGCACTATCATCCCCGGTCTTTTTGCCCGTGGTGACAAGGCTATGGGGATTATGGCCATTGTTGAGATCGCTATTCTGGTGCTTGCTGCCAGCGGTATCCTCAAGGTGGGCGGTCATTAATATCTAAGGATCTCAACCATCGTTCTCTGTTCAGGGGATCTTTGCAAATGTGCTGTTGCCGCTTGCGAAGATCCCCTGCTTTTTTTATCCTTCCACCTCATATTTCTTGATCTTGCGCCACAGAGAGACCCGGTCAATCCCCAGCGCTTGGGCGGCCAGGCTCTTATTGTCCCCTTGTTCCTTTAATACCCATTCAATATAGGCCCGCTCTTGGTCGGCAAGACTGGGGATGGTGCCACTCTTCCGGCGGAAGGTCTGAAAACAGGTGCCCCGCAGGTCTTCGGGCAGATGCCCGACCTCAATGGTGTCGCCGCTGGCAAGGGCCACCCCGCGCTCAATGATATTTTCCAACTCCCTCACATTTCCCGGAAAATCATAGCGGAGCAGGATGTCAACCACCTCTGGGTCAATATTGCTGACCTCTTTATTCATTAATGCCCCGTATTTCTTGATGAAATACTGAATGAGCAAGGGGAGGTCATCCTTGCGCTCGGCCAGGGGGGGGATGTTGAGGGCAACAACATTGATCCGGTAAAACAGATCCTGACGGAAATGGCCCTGTTTTACCTCTTCTGCCAGATTCCTGTTGGTGGCTGCCAGAAAACGGACATTGACCTGGATTGGCGCGACCCCGCCCAGATGCATCACCTCTTTTTCCTGGATCACCCGGAGGAGTTTCACCTGCATGGCCAGAGATATCTCGGTGATCTCGTCAAGAAAAAGGGTGCCGCCATCGGCCATCTCCACCAATCCTTTTTTGGCCTCCATGGCGCCGGTGAAGGCCCCTTTCTCATGGCCGAAGAGTTCATTGGCCAGCAACTCCTCTTGAAAGGCTCCGCAATTCACGGATATCAGGGGGCCATTGCGGCGGTTGCTGCAGGCGTGGACAAAACGGGCCAGCAGTTCCTTGCCGGTGCCCGACTCTCCACAGATGACGATGTTGCTGTCAGAGGCGGCGACCTGACTGGCCATGGCCAGCAACTTCTTCATGCCCGGATTGTTCGTAACCAGGCGGGCTTCTCCCTGGAAGACCTTCAGAGATTCACGCAACCTGCTGTTTTCCCGTTTCAGCCCGATCTTTTCCAGCGCCTCCCGGACAATCTTCCGCGCCTCGTCCAGTTTGTAGGGCTTGGCGATGTAGTGATAAGCCCCTGCCTTCATTGCCTCAATGGCGGAGTCCACGGTGGCATAGCCGGTGATCATGATCACCTCGATATCGGGATAGAGCTCCCGGACGCGCTTTAAAATCTGCATCCCGCCCACCTTTTCCATCTTCAGATCAGTCAGGACAAGATCAAAATTATGCTCTTCCAGAAGCTGGAGGGCGCGCTGGCCACTTTGTGAGGCCGTCACATCGTACCCTTCTTTTTTCAGGACATGCTTGAGATTGTGCAGGGCTATCTCTTCATCGTCAACGATCAGTATCTTTGCGGTCTCATTACTCATATTAACTTTCCTGTTGTGTTTCCGGTAACCATATAATGAAGGTGGTGCCAAGACCGGGCCTGCTGTCCACGGTGATGCTCCCTCCATGCCACTCAATAATGTCATGCACAATAAACAGGCCAAGACCGGAGCCTTTTCCCACGTCCTTGGTGGTAAAAAACGGGTCAAAGATCTTCTTGAGCTGTTCCGCCTCAATCCCCGGCCCGTCATCTTCAATCAATATCTCCACTCCGTTATAGCTGGAATAATATCCGGTATTGGAGGCGGAAATCCAGATATGGCCATTTTCCTCGATGGCGTCTATCCCGTTTTTGATCAGGTTGAGCAGAACCTGCTGCATCCGCTGTTTGTCAGCAATGATGGTGAGGTCTTCCGGGATTTCGACGGCGATGATGACGTTATCAGGTGCGTGTCCCCGCACGAGCAGGATGGTCTCATCCGTCAGCTTTTTGAGGAGGAGCTTTTCTTTTTTGAACTCCTTGATCCGGGAAAATTCGAGAAGGGTTTTGACAATATCCCGGGCCTTGTCTGCCTGGGTCTCAATCTGGGTAATGAGATTTTTCTTGAATTCCACATCGCCTTCTTCGATTTCCTCACTCAGGATCTGGGCCGAGGTGGAGATATTGGACAAGGGATTGTTCAGTTCATGGGCCACCCCGGATAACAGGGTGCCGAGGGCTGCCAGTTTTTCCGATTGTACCAGTTGATGCTGCCGGATCTGTAATTCCTTGGTCATGCGGTTAAAGGCGGTGAGCAGTGAGCGGATCTCCTGTTCTCCTTCACCTACCGAAATTTCGACAAAATCACCTTGGGAAATGATCTTGGTATATCCCTCCAGCATTTTTAGAGAGTTGACTACCCGTCTCCCTAAAAAAGCGGCGATGGCCAAGGCGGCAACAAAGAGACAGAGCATCGAGACCAGGAGGATGTTCTGGGTGGTCTTTAGGAGCAGCTTGATCTTTTGTTTGACGGTATCCCTGGTCTTCTCGCCAAACTCGGTGAGTTCTTTGCCGGAAGACCGGACCTGTTCTTCCAGATGCTCCAGGCTGGCGCTGCTTTCATTTTTGTTACCAATCTTCTGATCATATCCATGTAACTGCCCCATATATTCATTATAGGCGGTAATGACATGTGCCAACCGTTGAATATCAGCGGATGAAACTACCAGATGCAGGGCGGAAGAATTATTTTCAAAGATGTCCCGTATCTTCAGCCAGTAGAGTTGATTTTCCTGAAAGTCCTTTTCCTGGTGGTAGAGGAAGTAATTTTTTTCGAATCGGCGCACCTCCAGGGTCGTATTGAAAAAATCTTCAACAATTTCACTGAAGGTCACCTGTCTCTCAACCCGTTTGACGATGGCAAAAGTTAGGATAGCCGAGCCCACCGTGATGATGAGCAAGAGATAAAATCCGTAGGTAATTTTCTTGCGGATGCCAAGTTGAAACATGATCAGCCTTTTTTATTTAAGAGATTTTGGATCAGTTAGAGGCAAGGGTGATCCTGTCTGTATTCTGATTATGTACACCATACTTCCAGCCTGGAATAAAGTCCAGAGGTTGCATTTAGTAACAGTGTGTTTTTTATTGTAACAATATTATAACATGTCAATTTTATTAAGTTATATTTTTTTACGTGCTGCCTGTGTTGCATAATCACAACGAAAGCACTTGGACGAGGTATTGGTGTAACTATTTGAAACAAAGTGTAAAAAAACATTATGACCGAGTGGCATGGTTGTTGCTTTATGAGGTGGTGCAAGACAGAGTCGCTCAAGGGGTTAGCCCTGGTAGCTTACTGAATGAACCAATTTTTTTTATTACGAAGCAACCCATGAGTCTTTTGGCAAACATTTTAGAGAAACTTGAAAAATCCATGACCGCGGCAACCTTTGCCGAGGCCGGTGAGTTCGAGATCGCCCGTCAGTTTCTTAAACCTAACAAGAACGCTTATAAGCGTGTGCTCCTTGGGACCGACAGAACGGAGATCAATCCCAAGGCCTTGCAGTATGCCATGCGGCTCTGCCAGCGTATTGGCGGCAATTTGGAGATTTTCCATGTGATTCATGGGGTTGAAGAGAGCGGTGCTTTTGTAACGGGACAAAAGAGCAGATTGGTTGAGGAGGTTCAAAGTTCATTACAGCAGAAGGGCATTGTCTATCAGTTGGTCATGGGAGAAGAGTGTCTGGCAGAGGAGGTTCTTAAATATACAGTCAACAGGCGGAATCTTCTCTGTGTTGTCTTTGATGCCATAGAGGCTGGCAATGCAAGTTGCCAGAAGGCCAGAGAAACCATGCTGGCAAAATTTCATACATTGCACTGCCCGGTGGTGGTTTATGCCGAACAACCGGTGGCGTGAATACGTCATATGCAGTTAACAGTACATTTAACAAAAGAGGGGAGAAGTGAAATGGAAGCAACACAATTTGACAAAAACATGATGGCGGTAGCATTTGCCGAAGCAGGAGAACAGGGGACTGCTAAGGAAATCCTGAAAGGCGGAAAGAAAAGTACGGCGACCGCTCCGGCGCCGGTGAAAAGCAAACCCTACCTGAAGACTGCTTTTTTTGGGGCAATCTCGATTTCTGCCTATGTCCTGCTGTTTAAAAATGAACAACTGGTAACGGACACCTTTACCATGGGCGGTTGGCGCTGGGTCTATCCTGTAGGAGCCGCTTTCTTCTTTTCTTTTATTCATGGGACCTTTGCCAGTAATCTGTTGAGCAGTCTGGGTCTTGAGGCCAAGAAATAATTTTAGCTATTTATCAGTTACTTATAAGTTAGCACAAAGGAGATGTACCCAAAATGAAGAAGTTATTGCTTATCTGCCTGTTTGTCCTCGCCGCGTTGCCAGTTTTGACCCAGTCTGCCTTTGCCGCTGGTGCCGGGCCATCCAAGGATATGCTTAAGGGCATTGTTACCCAGGTCAATGGTGCAGAGCGCACGGTAGTTTTTGTGAAAGATGGTACCAAGGAAGTCAGGACCCTGGCCCTTGGTGAAAAGATGAAAATTGAAGATATGAAGATGAACACCAAGGTCTTGATCAACCTTGATAAACATGCCGGCGAAAATGTGATGAAAGATTTCTCGGTCATGTTCATGGATATGACCGTGAGCAAGCTTTTGGCCCTGCTCGCCATTGGTGCCATTGGTGGACTGCTCTCCGGCTTTATCGGTTCCGGCGGTGCCTTTGTCATGACCCCGGCCATGATGTCTCTTGGCGTACCAGGTGCTGTGGCCGTAGCCAGTAATATGTGCCACAAGTTCCCCAAGGCCATGGTTGGTGCTTACAAGCGTTGGAAATACGGTCAGGCCGATATTAAGCTCGGTCTGGTCATGGCCTCCACTGCCATTATTGGGGTGCAGATCGGCATCGAGATCCAGAAATACATCCTGCATAAATTTGGTGGTGCTGGCTCAAACCTTTACATCAGTGCAGTTTTCATGGTTGTCCTGGTTTTTGTTGGCGGTTATGTTTTTTACGATGCCTGGAAGATGGTGAAGGGTGGTGGTGAAGAGACGGTGAGTAAACTGGCTATTGCCATGCAGAAGATCAATCTTCCCCCAATGATTCATTTCAAGACTGCCAATGTGACCATCTCTGCCTGGATCACCGTTCCGGTTGGTGTCCTCACCGGTATGCTGGCCGCGACCATCGCTGTGGGTGGCTTTGTCGGCGTCCCAGGTATGATCTATGTGGTTGGTGTCTCTGCTGTGGTTGCCAGTGCTACTGAGTTGATCATTGCCTTTGTTATGGGCGCTTGGGGTTCCGTCCAGTGGGGATTAAGCGGTTTGATTGATATCCGTCTTTCCCTGTTGCTCCTGGCCACCTCTCTTATCGGCGTGCAACTTGGGGCCTTGGGTACAACCTATGTTAAGGATTACATCATCAAGGTGGTTATGGCCACCACCATGCTGATTGTTGCGGTCAGCCGTGGCGTCATGGTTCCCGGTTACCTGGCTGATGTTGGATTCATCGCCCCGATCAATGCGGGTACTATTACCGTGCTCGAAAGAGTCAGTTACTGGTCTCTGCTCCTTGCCCTTTGTTCTGCTGGTCTGATCATTGTTGTGGCTATGGTCAAGGGAATGACTGCGGACCGGAGAAGCAGAAAGGCCCTTACAGGAGTCCAACATGGCTAAATACCGGAAGATCCTGGTGGCCTATGATGGTTCATCCTCTGCTAAAAATGCCCTTTCCCTGGCCGGGAAACTTGCCAGGGAAGACAAGAGCTGGATCAAGGTGTTGGCTGTGGTGCCAAAGTATGAGGGCGATCTTGATCTTATCGGTGTTGCTAATATCAAAGAGGCCATTGCCGGGCCGGGTGAGCGGTTGCTGGCCGAGGCCCGGAAGATTGCCGAGAGTGAAGATATTCACATCCTGACCGATCTGGAACAAGGCGAGCCGTATGAACAGATCGTGCGTGTAGCCGCTGAGGAGAACTGTGATCTCATTATCATGGGTCGCCGGGGCGGTGGTAATCTGGAGCGGGAACTCATGGGCAGCGTTACCGCCAGGGTTATCGGCCATACCAGTAAAGATGTCCTGGTAATTCCGGAAAAGAGCGCTCTTGCCTGGGGGAATATTCTGTTGGCAACGGATGGTTCGCCATCGTGTGATAACGCTCTGGCCAGATCGCTGGAGATCGCCCAGGAGCGAGGTTCAAAATTTGCTGCGGTTTCTGTGGTCTATACTAATGATGAGTTTTACGCCATGGGGCAGACCATTATTCAAGGGTTGTACAAGGAGGCAGACAAGGTGCTGGACAAGGTGAAGAAGTGGGCCGGCGATCTTGGGGTGCAAGCGGAAATATTCATAAAAGATGGAGAACCCCATCTGGCCATTGTTGATCTGGCCACAGAACGGGCAAGCGATCTTGTGGTCATGGGTTCCCATGGTCGGAAAGGATTGACCCGCCTGCTCATGGGCAGCGTTACCGAACGGGTTATCGGCTATGCCAATTGCCCAGTTTTAGTTTGTCATATATAAGATCGTGACCTTCAGGTAAGAAACTGAAGGTTGTAGGGAAAAGGCTAAAAGGCCCGCTTTGTTTCACTATCAGGTGAAACAAAGCGGGCCTTTTGCATCTTCAATCTGTTGCAGGCAATCAATTTATCTTACCTCAACGCCACAATTTTTGTTGCCCCCACGTAGTCGCGGCTTTCAAAGCCAGTCATGGTTGTCATCTTTCGGGTCAGCTCGCCGATATTCTTCAGATTTCTGATAATGGTCTGCACGTCGGCCGTGAGTTCCGCAGATTCCAGTTCTTCTTCCAGCAACTGGGCTGTGCCGAGAGCGGCAAAGAGGGGGGAATTGATCTCATGGGCGACTGTCCCCGCTAGTTCCACCACCCCCTGCAGCTTGACCCGCTCCAGATGTTCCTGCTCCAGTTGCCGCTTGGCGGTGATATCGCGAATGATCTCGATCACAAATTCAACGTCTCCATTCTCTCCCAACATGGGTGAGGCCGTTCGTTCAACCCAGTGTGGGCCATCAGCCTTGACCAGTTGATGTTCGTGGCTGGCGGTCTGACCCGTTGCCAGTACCTGTTC
Organism: uncultured Desulfobulbaceae bacterium; assembly: GCA_903887485.1. Taxonomy (GTDB): domain Bacteria; phylum Desulfobacterota; class Desulfobulbia; order Desulfobulbales; family Desulfocapsaceae; genus UBA2270. The sequence goes on from CAISPV010000077.1 coordinate 34,873, forward strand.
CACCGGGCAGTTCTCAGCAAGGCAATCCTGGTCCTGCCACAGGGTGTGATAGTCAGCGCCCAGAAGCTCCTGTTCCCCCTTGCCCATGGCGGCAAGAAAGACCCGATTGGCCAGCACCAGATGTCGGTTTTTGTCCACTACCAGAAGTTGTGGGCGGATGCAGTTGAGGATATTGGCAACAAATCGTTCACTCTCTTCCACTTGATTGAAAAGAAGGGTTATCTGCTGATAGGTTCTTGCATTCTGGATGGCGGTGCCGCCGATTTCGGCGATGGTGACAGCAAAGTTGATCTCGCTGTTGGTAAAATAATGGTGGACGTCTGAGAGGATACGGATGATGCCGATGACCTCCCCTTTGACCTTGAGAGGAACGGCCAGCAGGGATTTTATTCCCTCTTTTTCCATATCGATTTTGTAGAGCACCCGCTCGTCGCGGCTCACATCATAAATGGAGACCGGGGCGCCGGTGAGGGCAACGGCGATATTTCTTTCTCCTTCAATCTGTCCCCGGTGCTGATATTCCTCGGAGATCCCATGGGCGGCCACCAGTTCCAGATGGTTGGTCTCCGGCCGCAGCAGGCGGATAGTGCAGGCCTTGCAGCCCATACTGCGGGGCAGCCGTTCGACAATCGTATTCAGGACTGAATCAAGATCCAGGGTGGCGTTGACCAGGGCCGAGATATTCTGCACCTCCTGCATGAAGTCAATCTGATTTTCCATTTCCTTGAACATCCGGCCATTGGAGATGGCAATGCCCACCTGCTCGGCCAGTGCCATGGAAAAAGAGATCTCTTCCGCGGTGAAGATCCGGTTGCGTCGGGTTAGCAGTCGCAGGATGCCGATGACCGAATCCTGAAAGAGGATGGGCAGGGTGAGCACGCTCTTGATCCCCTCCTGGCTGATCAGGCCGTGTTCACTGAAATGGCTGTCCTGGTCCACATCGGTTTTGGCCACGGGATATCCCGAATTGATCATGGTCATGGTCTCGTCGGTATCAATATGGCTGCGGGAAAGGTATTCCCTGGACAGGCCGTGGGCCGCGCCCATGACAAAGGTGTTGGTCGAGGGGTCAAGCAGACGGATGGTGGCGGCGTCGATATCGAGCAGACCGGGCAGCTCCCGGACAATGGTATCCATCACCTGCTGGTGATCGAGTACCATGCTGATCAGCTTGGTCACCTTTTGCAAGACCTTGAGATATTTCAGCTCGTTGATTGGTTTCATTTTAAGGCCGAAGGTGGAAGGCTGAAGACTGAAGGTGGAAGAAAAAAACTTCAGCCTTCAGCCTTCAGTCTGTTCACCTTTAAGCTTTCCGGATATTGGTCTTGATATACTTCAACGGCGGTGTTCCCGTCCATTTGCAGGCCACGTTGGGCGGCATCAGGACATTGGTGTTGAATCCCTTGAACTGCGGGTATTTGGGGTCGCCTTCCAGTCCGTATTTATGGCCAAAGCCACCGGCCGCCGCCAGGACTCCCTGGCGGATATCCCAGGTGATGAAGGCCTTGGCTCTGGTCTCGCCCCAGGGCGAGGCGATCACCACCTCGTCACCGCTTGTAATCCCTAAATTCTTGGCATCGACAAAGTTGATCCATACCGGGTTGGTGCCGCACTGTTTCATCAGGGCCACATTCCAGAAGGTGCTGGTATGCTCATGTTCCAGAACCCGGAAATAGCCGGTGATCATGGGGAACTGCTCATCCGGCTGGAGCTCCGGCCAATCCGCCCACGGATCTTTGTAGTCGGGCAGTCCATCCACCCCGTTTTCTTCGGCCAGGGGATTCATGAAATTGTACTTGCCGGTCTTGGTGTTTCCTGAAGCGCCATATCCGGCAGGCGGATTCATCGAGCCCCAGCTCTTGTACTTGTAGAACTCCTGTTGATTGGTGATGGAGTAGCCGGTCTTGCGCAGTTCCTCAAGGCTGATCGACTGGTTGCGCATCTGGTTTTCCATGTACTCCTCGTCACTTTTCCAGGGGAAATATTCACCAAAGCCAAGGCGTCTGGCCAGTTCCGAGAAGATGGAGACGATGGACCGGGACTGGTACATGGGGTTGATCGCCTTCTGCCCGAGCGAGAGGAAGGCCTCGTACATCCAGTCGGAGACCACCCGGCTCTGCTCCAGATAGGTGCAGTCCGGCAGCACCACGTCGCAGAGTTCGGTGGTGTTGGACATGAAGCAGTCAATGGAACAGGTGAATTCCAGCTTTTCAATGGCGCGCCTGATGGAGGGTTCGTTGCCGCAGGACATGACCGGATTGCCGAAATAGCAGAGCAGGGCCTTGAGTTTGCCCGCGTCCACATCCTTTTCAAAATAGCCGGGGATCCAGCCGCTCCACAGATGGCCCTTGTCCAGTTTGACCTTGGCCGCATTGTTCGGGGGCTTGGGTTGGTCCTCGGCCCAGGGTGAGGCCAGTTTGATCTTGCTGACCAGCGCCGGGCCGCCGGGGGCATCAAAGCAGCCCATCAAGGCATTGAGGGCGATCAGGGCCTGAACGGCGTGCAGGGTGTTGGCGCCCTGGGAGACGCCGGTCCAGGAGTTGGCGCCGGCGGCAGGCGATGCGGCGGCAAATTCATGGGCCAGCCGTCGGATGGTCTCGGCCGAAACACCGCAGATCTCCGCCGCCCATTCGGGAGTGCGCTCAATGCCGTTCTCTTCGCCCAGCAGACGTTTCTGAAAGGCCTCGAATCCATAGGTCCATTTTTCGACAAAGTCCTGGTTGTACAGTCCCTCCTTGACCAGCGTATGACACATGGCCATGGCCATGGCCCCGTCGGTGCCCGGTTTGATGGCGATCCATTCGGTGGCGATGGCTGCGGTCTCGCAGCGGCGGGGATCAACCACCACCAGTTTGGCCCCGTTCTTGACCGCCTGCTTGAGCAGGGTGACCTTGCGCTGGCCGGCCGAGGTGGCCAGCTCATTGATGCCAAAGAGGAGGATGAACTGGGAGTGGGCATAGTCAATCCAGGGCCGTTTCTCGCTGTAGTTTTTCTCGTTGGCCATGCGCGCCGGGTTGTCGCACATCTGGCGATGGCTGACCTTGTTGGGTGTGCCGTAGGCGGCCATCACCGCGTCATGGCACCACATGTTGAAGTCGTTGCCCTGGTGGAAACCGACCTGAACCGGATCAATTTTTTTCAGATTCTGGACGATCCGCTCCATGGCCTCGTCCCAGCCGGCCTTGCGAAAGCGGCCGTTCTCTTTGATCAACGGGGTCTTGAGCCGATAGGCACTGTAGGTGTTGTTGTGGGCGTTGGCCCCCTTGATGCAGAGCCTGCCGCCACCCTTGGGATCTCCGGCCAGACCCTTGCAGCCGGTGATGATGTTGTCCTTGACCTTGACCTCCTGGCCGCAGAGTCCCAGGCAGATGTAGCAGTGGGTGTTGACGCTGCGCAACTTCTCCGGCACCACGGCCCCAACGGCTATGGTGGTGTACTCCTCGCCCAGATCGAGGGTGGCGACGGCCGCCGCCATCTGTTCGAGGATGGTGACATAGGCCTGACTGGTGTTTTGTTCTGAAAGCATGGAGAACGAAAACATCCGTTCATTGAAAAGATAACTCATGGTCAGTTCGGAGAGGCCACGATAGAAGGAACTTTTGGCGGCCGAGGCGAGCACCGCACAGAACTCCACGGTCCAGCCCATAAGGTGGTTGCGCAGGAAGGTGAACTGTTGTTGCTGACCCTCGTTTGTATGGGCCGCCCGCTCTGCCAGATAGCGCATGAATTCGAGCTCGACGGCGATATGGTCATCGAGATCAAAATAATCGGGATTCTTGTGGACCCCGGCCTTATTCAGGGCAGCGCGGATGGCGACAACCGGTTCCTGCATGACCAGCGGTTCCCGGGTGGCGTAACAGGATTCATAGGGAAAGGCCGGATTGTTGCCGGCGTTCAAGAAAAGGTCGGCATACTCGTAGCGCAGTTCATTGAAGACGTCTTCCGCACTTCCTGATTGGAGCCCTGAGGTCATCTTGGTAAGACCGGAGCAGAAATCCTGGATGGTGCAGATCTCTTGTAGTGCATCGATCCGATCTAAAAAATCGCGGCTCTTCATCTGTGTTATCAGATGCAGGGGGATCTCGTCTCGATACATGGCAGAAAGAAAGTGATAGAGCTTGGCCCGGGCCAGATTTATTGCCTTAATATCCATGGGAAAGTATCCTCCAATTATACGTTGATACTGCTTTTTTTATCCTTGGCTTTCAAGACCTTTTCCACCTTCTCTTCCAGTTCTTCGCGGTCAATGGGTTTGACGCAGTATTCGTCCGCCCCGAGGCTGATGGCCTCACGGGCTGTTTCCACCGTCGGATAGCCGGTGAGCATGATGACCCGCATCTCCGGGGCCATTGCTTTGAGCAGCCCCAGCACCTCGATGCCGCTCATCTTCTTCAGCTTGATGTCAAGGATGGCCAGATCCACCTTGTTGGTCTTGGCGTAGGCAATGGCCTCGTCCTCTTCGGTAAAGGTGTGCACATTATGACCCTTCTTGGTTAAAATCTTGCCAATGAGTACGGTCGCATCCTGGACATCATCCAATGCTAATATTTCAGCCATGATTCACCCTCCCATAAAGTTTACGTAGCCATCTATTTGATGACTTCATTTTTTTCCAGACATCATTCGCGGACACTTGTTGTTTCAACCAGCGTTACCGGAATCTTGATGTGAAACGCTGCTCCCGGCATTTTTTCGCCAGACGGCCTGTCGGCAACCGGACTTTCCACCTCTATCCGTCCGCCATGGTCCTGGATGATCCCGTAGGAGACCGATAGTCCCAGGCCGGTTCCCTTGCCCACCGATTTGGTGGTGAAAAACGGGTCAAAGATCCGGGCCTGGATCTTTTCCGGGATGCCATGGCCGGTATCCTGGAAGGTAGCCACCACTTCATGGGTGTCAGGATGATAGCGGGTGATCATGGTCAGCTCCCCTGACCCCTGTTGTTCCATGGCATGATGGGCATTGTTGACCAGATTGACAAAGACCTGCCGCAACCGTTCGGTATCGCCGACAATGAGGGGCAGATCCCGCGCAAAATCCTGTCGCACATTGATGTGGTCCATGTTCAGGGAGTGCTGGGTCACGGCAATTACATCCCTCAAGATCTCATTTATAGAGATATCTTCCCGGGCACTTTCCGATTGCCGGGAAAACTTGAGCAGATCGGCCACGATCTTCCGACAGGCCTTGGTCTGCCGTTCAATGATGGCCAGGTTTTGTCCCTGGTCGCTCTCCGGCGTAAAATCGTCCATCATTAACTGCGAGTATCCAAGGATGATTCCAAGGGGGGTGTTGATCTCATGGGCCACTCCGGCTGCCATCTGGCCTATTGAGGCCATTTTTTCACTGGCGGCCAGTTGGACCATCATCGTTTTGATCCGGGTGAGATCCTTGACGATGCCTTCACAACCGCTGAAATGGCCGGTATCATCATACACAGCAGTGGCGGAGAGGAGAACGTAGATACCTGTGCCATCCGTTTTGGCGAATTCCACCTCCAGATCTTCCACAAACCCCTGAGCGAGCAGGGTTTCATAGTATTTGTCCAGATCGTCTTCATCCTTGAATATATCGCGGAGATTCAGTACCGGGGCACCCTGGATGGGATAGCCAAGCATCTCAAGGCCGGCGCCATTCATGGTCAGAAGCTGGTTTGTGGCATTACTGAAATAGACCATGTCCTTGGAGTTGTTAAAAAGATTCCGAAATTTTTTTTCCGAGGCCGAGAGCTCAAGCGTTCGTTCGGCAACCATCTCTTCCAGGTGCAGGTTCATCCCCTGAAGCTGGTCGGCCGCGATTTCCAGTTGATCGTAGGCCTCTTTCAGGCTCCTGGCCTTCTTGTTAATGGCTTGGTAGCCCTCAATGCCCTTATGGTAGTAGATGGTGACGGCTGCCAAGGAGATCATGAGCAGGGTGTTGGTGCCTCCGGAAATGGGAGAGATGGCCTGCCACAACTCTTGCTTGTCAGCAAAGAGCAGGACATGTTTCAGCAGATGTCCTATGGCCCGGGAGACGGCAAAGGCGGCAAGGGTCATACAAAAGTAAAAGAGAAATCCCCAGAGAAAATTCTCCGGCTGTTTTTTGGTCAGAAGCCAGGCATAGCGCAGGGAAAGAAACGAAAAGATAATGATGAACAGCGATCCCATCATATCGGTGACAATGGCTGGAGACAGGGGCAGGCTGGTCATTTCTTTTCCGCCGCATCTGAGGAGCGATAGAGGGAGCGCAGGCTCAGGAAGAGGAAAAACAGGGCTGGGACGCTGAGCAGGTGGTCCAGGGTGGCGCTGAAATAGATCAGTTTGATGACGGAGAGAGGCCCCGTTATTTGTGACGAAAAGTATCCTGACGGATGGATGATGTCGGAATCGGCAATGTGAAATCCCAGCCAGTGGCCGGAAAAGGCCACGAGATTCCAGAGGATCATGAGAACGCAGAAGATCTGAAGATAGCGCCACCCCTTGCCGGGAAAGGCGTTCCGCCCCACATCCCAGAAAAGATAGCCCAAGGCTGCCGAATAAAAGAGGTGGGCCAGTTGGTGCACATAAATGCTCTCTGTGGCACCATGCGATTGTAGTGCCCAGGCCTGATCCGGGGCAAGAAGCAGGGCCAGGGGCAGGAGCAGCATGAACGCATTGATTCTTCTGATTCTTCCAAATAGATTCATAGGGCCGGGGAGCAGAAAATATTTCTGTGTTGAGGTTGATGAACAGGAATCAGCTCGATGTGACGGTAGGTACTATGCACATTGAGCGCCAGAAAAAGAAATGAGAGGAAAAAACAGAAAATGTTTTGTGATGTAGAGCTGTTATGTGTGGTCCCTGTTGGGAGTAGTCATGGTGAATAGCGTGTTTTTCTTTCAATGACCCTTTGTGGACTGCAACAAAAAAGAGACAGTGAAACATTCAGGTGTCACTTCTCTCCTGATGTGGCTGTCCCGTCAGGATGTGGAAGGAGGTGGGGGATGAATTTTTTCCCCCGGGTATCATTCAGGCTGTTCTAAAGATGTCGGCATCGATTTGATGACGGCGCATCAGCCGTTGAAAGGCCTGACGTTCCATGCCGCTGGCCTTGGCCGCGGCCGAGACATTGCCCTTGGAGTTCGTCAGGCAGTGCCGCAGATAGGCGCTGGTGAAGGGGCCGATCACCTCTTCCTTGGCCTGTCGATAGGGGAGCTGGTACACGCAGGCGGGAACCTGGCCTTGCGCTTCTCCCTTCCTGCCGTTGTCCTCGAAGCTGGTCAGTTCATGGGGGGTGATCTTGCGGCTGTCGGAGAGGAGGACTGCCCGGTTGATGATATTCTGCAATTGACGGACATTGCCCTTCCACTGCCGGCGCATCAGGCATTGCAGGGCCTCGGGTGTGAATTCCATCCCTTCCCGGTCATATTCCCGGGCATACTGGACCAGAAAATGCTGGGCCAGCAGGGGGATATCGTCTTTGATCTCCGCCAGGGTGGGCAGGGTGACGGTCATCACGTTGAGGCGGTAGAAGAGATCTTCCCGGAATTCCCCCCTGGCCATCTTGGCCTCAAGGTCCTGGTTGGTGGCGGCCAGGACCCGGACATCAACCTTGATGGTCCTGGTCTGGCCCAGGGGTTGGATCTCTTTTTCCTGCAGGACACGCAGGAGTTTGGTCTGGAGTCCCAAGGGGAGATCGGCGATTTCGTCAAGGAAGATAGTGGAGCCATCCGCTTCCAGAAAGAGGCCGGTCTTGTCATGATCGGCGCCGGTGAAAGCCCCCTTGCAATAGCCAAACAGTTCACTTTCCAGGATCTGCTCAGGCAGGGCCGGACAGTTGACCGTGATCATCTTTTTGGCGGCCCGTTTGCTCATGGCATGGATGGCGCGGGCGGCCACTTCCTTGCCGGTGCCTGATTCCCCGCGAATGAGCACGGTGGCGTCGCTTTTTCCCAGCCGCGACAGGAGGTCAATGGTTCGTTGCAATGGCGGTGAATGGCCCACAAATCCGGTCAGTCCGTTTTTACTGGTCAGGCGCTGCTGGAGTTGCAGGTTTTCGCGCAGCAGGTAGGTCCGTTCCAGGGCGCGTCGGACTACCCGGCTGATCTTGTCGTTATCAAAGGGTTTCTCAAAAAAATCATAGGCGCCGTCTTTCAGGGCCTGGACGGCGATTTCAATGGTGCCGTAGCCGGTCATGATGATGGTGCTGATGGTGGGGTCAATGGTGGTGATGGACTGCAGAAGCTGCAGGCCGTCCATGTCCGGCATGATGATATCGGTGAGCACTACATCCGGCTCCCAGCTCCTGACCAGTTCCACGGCCTCCAGGCTTGAGGAGGTCAAGGCAACATCGCAGCCGCATTTTTTGGCCAGGACTTTTTTGAGCAGATCAAGGAGATCCTGTTCATCATCAACAATTAACAACCGCTTTGCTTTCTGTTCCTGCTGCATAATCGTTTTTTGTTTTCCTTATTCTTGGGTATCCTGGGTCAGATGAGGTCTGCAAGTCAACTGGAGATTGGCGTTATTTTTCTTTTGTCTTCTCGCCTTGCCGGTACTCATGAACTGCCTGATTATGTTCGGAAAGATTTTTGGAAAATTGGTGGGTGCCGTTGTTTCTGGAGACAAAATAAAAAAAGTCGGTGCTGGCAGGATGCAGAACAGCCTCTATGGCCTTCTGTCCAGGATTGCAGATGGGGCCGGCCGGCAAGGCTGGAATGACATAGGTGTTATAGGGATGGTCGGTCCGAAGATCGGTTCTGGTCAGATCCCCTGAAAAATCTTTCAGGCCATAGATAACGGTGGGGTCTGACTGCAGACGCATGCCGGTTTTGAGCCGGTTGAAAAAGACGGAGGCAATCATCGGCCGTTCCGCCGCATCACCCGTCTCCTTTTCCACCACCGAGGCCAGGGTGATAATGTCATGACGGTTCATAGGCTGTTTGGCATTATTGTCCAGTCCAGCCCATATCTTCAGGAAACGGTTCACCTGCATGGCCACCAGGCTTTTGGTATCCCGCAGATCTTTGGTCAGATAATAGGTGTCGGGATAGAGATAACCTTCCAGGCTGGACACAGATTTGAGTCCCAGGGACTGAATAAACTCCGGATCATGGGCCAGAGCAATGAAGTGGTCGCGATCACACCAGGCCCCGGCGGCAAAGATATCCGCCACTTCCTCTATTCGCAGTCCTTCGGGGATGGTTACGGCATATTCAACTTGTTTGGCCGTTGCCAGTTGCCGCAAGACGTCTCCCGGCCTTTGTCCAAGGGTCAACCGGTACTCACCGGCGGGCAGTTTTCCGGCCAGACCGAGATACTTTGTCAGGAGGAGAAAACGGATATCGTCATGAATGAGTCCGGCCTTGGCCAGGATCTGGCCAATATCTTTTGTCCTTGTAGCCGGTGGGATACGAACAATGGCGTATTTTTCTTCATGAGCTGGCCCTGATCGCAGGCTGTATAAGGCCAGCCAGCCCCCGAGCGCCAAGGGGCAAAGCAGCAGGAAGAGGGCCGTCCAGCGAACGGCCCTCTTCTTTGAGAAAGCAGATGGGGCAGGTGGTCGTTCTTCCGCCAAGGGGGGCTTGGGAACGACGGGTTCCGGGTGGGTATCCTTGCCCGGCGGGCACTTGGGGTTTTGTTCGCCGCTTGCGTCCAATATTATTTAGCTTCCAGTTTTTGTGCCCGTCCAAAGGCAATCTTTACTACCTCGTCCATGTCCTTGACCGGAAAGAATTGCATCTTCTCCCGGATATCTTTGGGGATATCGGCAAGATCTTTTTTATTCTGCTCAGGGATAATCACCTTGGTGATACCGGCACGCAGGGCAGCCAGGGCCTTTTCTTTCAAGCCGCCAATGGGCAGCACCCGACCCCGCAGGGTTACCTCGCCGGTCATGGCCAGACCTTTGATCAGCTCCTGTTTGGTGATGGCGGAGTAAATGGCCGTGGCCATGGTAATGCCGGCAGAGGGGCCATCTTTGGGAATGGCGCCGGCCGGGACATGGACATGGATATCAGTTTTTTCAAAAAAGCTGTCTTCCACCCCCATTTCCTGGGAGCGGCTGCGGCAATAGGTGAGCGCGGCCTGAACCGACTCCTTCATTACATCGCCAAGCTGACCGGTAAGGGTTAAGGTACCCTTACCCGGCATGAGATTGACCTCGATATGGAGGATCTCGCCGCCTACCTCGGTCCACGCTAATCCGGTGACCAGTCCCGGCTGCGACAGGCTGTCAAGCTCTGACTCGGGAATATTTTTGGGCGGGCCGAGATAGCGGTCAATGGTGGCTATGGTGATGCTGTACGGTCCTTTTCCGCCTTCGGCGATCTTTCGGGCCACCTTGCGGCAGACCTTGCCGATCTCGCGCTCGAGATTCCGCAGGCCGGCCTCGTAAGTGTAATGGCTGATAATGTATTGCAGGGTTTCATCCTGCAGGCGGATATGACTGGCCTTGATGCCGTTTTCCTTTATTTGCCGGGGCAGCAGGTAGCGTCTGGCGATGGCCAGTTTTTCCTCCTGGGTATAGCCGGAAAGCCGGATTACCTCCATCCGGTCGAGGAGCGGGCCGGGGATGGTGTCGGTCATATTGGCGGTGGTGATGAACATGACCTTGGACAGATCAAAGGGCATGTTCATATAGTGGTCGGTGAACTCGAAATTCTGCTCCGGATCGAGGACCTCAAGCAGGGCGGAAGAGGGATCGCCGCGATAATCAGAGCCGATCTTGTCAATCTCATCCATCATGAAGATGGGATTATTGGAATCGACCAGTTTCAACCCCTGGATAATTCGCCCCGGCATGGCCCCGATATAGGTGCGGCGATGGCCGCGAATCTCGGCCTCATCCCGCATCCCGCCCAGCGACATCCGGTGAAACTTGCGGCCCATGGCCCGGGCGATGGATTTGCCGAGCGAGGTCTTGCCCACCCCTGGGGGGCCTACAAAACAAAGGATTGGACCCTTGGTGGTGGTATTGAGCTTGCGCACAGCCAGATATTCAAGAATGCGTTCCTTGACCTTTTCCAGACCGTGATGATCCTCGTCCAGAACCGCTCTGGCGGCCACGAGATCCAGGCGATCCTGGGTGGACTTGCGCCAGGGGATGTCAAGGATCCAGTCAATATAGGTGCGGATAATGGTGGCCTCGGAAGAATCAGGATGCATCATCTCCATGCGGCTGATCTGTTTTTCAGCCTCTTTGCGCACGGTTTTTGGCATCTTCTTTTTTTTGAGCAGCTTATAGAGATCTTCAATCTCCTGCACCCGCTCGTCACCGTCACCCAACTCTTTTTGCAGGGCATGAAGTTGTTCGCGCAGATAATATTCCCGCTGCGATTTTCCCATCTCCTCCTTGGCGTCGGACTGGATCTTGGCCTGGACGGTCGTGACCTCAAGTTCTTTGGTCAGCAGGGTGTTGACGAGTTTCAAACGGGCAACAGAATCAACCTCTTCGAGAATGGACTGTGATTCGGCAATCTTCAGGCGCAGGTTGGAGCCAACCAGGTCAGCCAGTCGTCCCGGTTCTTCGATGTTATTGATGATGGTCATCAGGTCAACAGAGAGAATGCCGCGCAGAGACATGATCTTTTCGGTCTGCTCGCGCACGCTGCGCATCAGGGCCTCAATCTTGACCGTGACTTTTTCCGGCTCAATCTCCTGCAGCACTTCAATCTTCACCTGATAAAAAGGCTCTTTCTGGACATATTCCTGAATACGGGCCTTGGAAACTGCCTGCACCAGCACCTTTAGGCGGCCATCGGGCAGCTTCAGGGTGCGCATGACCATGCAGACCATGCCGACTGAGTACAGATCATCAGATTCGGGATTGTCCTGGGTTGAATCTTTTTGCGTGACCAGCATCAACAGCTTGTCTTTCTTCAGCGCCTCGCCCACGGCCTCAACTGATCCAGGTCGGCCGACAAAAAGGGGAATGATCATATAGTTAAAGATTACCACATCCCGGACTGCCATCATCGGCAGGGAATCCGGAATCTTCATATTCTCGCTGTCGGAAAAATCATCCATACCAATGGATAATGAATCATTAAATTCCACGCAAACCTCCTGATCCAGCGCAACTGGATAAGTGACTTTTATTAAGTTCGGGAGTTGCTCCCGATAATTTCTTGGTAATGGAGTGGGTCTCACAGAAACCGTCAAACCGACCGAAAAAACTAAACATTGCTTCGGTCGAAGTCAAGACTGCAAATGCGGAAGGGACAAGGTAAAGAATGAAAGTTGCAGGATTAAAAGTGAAAGTTCCTGTTTTTTCTTGAATTAACGCCTTCTTTCAATCATAATTATTTGTCTTTATCTGTTGATGATCTCTTGCGGTTCAATGTTTTTTCTTTTTGTGGAGTCCAGTTATGCTTTCCCCTCGCTCTTTTTTTGACCTCTCTGAGTTTTCGCATGCGTTACTTTTTCTCGAAAGTGACTATGTCTGGACGGCCCTGACCAGATTGAAAGGGTATATGGACGGGCATCTGTATCCACGACTCCAAAGCCCCTTGCTCCCGGACGCAGAGCCCTTGGCCAAGACGGTTGTTCTGCATGACGGGCAGATTCTTTCGGCAACAGGATTAACCATTGTCTACGGCGATACCACTAAAGAGCAACTGCAGGTCAGCGCCGATGGACGTGTGCTTGCCGGGGCCACCGTGATCATGGCCGGGGCCGTACTCATGGGCAGCCGGATAGCCATAGGAAAGGGGGTGCTTATTGAGAGCGGGGCCCTGATCAAGTCGCCTGCCATTATTGGCGACTATACCGAGATCCGGCAGGGGGCCTATCTGCGCGGCTATTGCCTGACCGGGACTCATTGCGTCATTGGCCACACCACTGAGGTGAAGCATTCCATTTTTCTCGATCATGCCAAGGCCGGTCATTTTGCCTATCTTGGCGACTCCATCCTGGGGCGGGACGTCAATCTAGGGGCGGGAACCAAGTTTGCCAATCTCCGGTTTCTGCCAGGCAATGTGTTAATTCGCACCAGCGAAGCGTCCATTGATACCGGTCGCCGCAAGTTTGGCGCGATCCTCGGAGACAAGGCCCAGACTGGCTGCAACTCCGTGACCAACCCCGGCACCCTGATCGGCAAAGAAGGTATCCTGATGCCCAACACCACCGCCCCTTCCGGTTATCACCAGCCCCGAACCATTCTGCGTTGATTCGTTGATCAAAAGGCTGATTTTCGATTGTTCAGATCAACTGGTGAGGGTCCGGTAAATTTCCGGTACCCGCAGCGGTAGCTTCTTCACATCATTGATAAAGGTGTAATTTATTTCGCCAAATATGTGGCCCAGATAATCCTGGGCCTCCTTATCAATGGAAATACAAAACGGATGAATACCGGCAGCCTTGGCCTCTATCAGGGCATGGCGGGTATCTTCGATGGCATATTCCCCTTTATAGTCATCATAATCCTCCGGTTTACCGTCAGTTAAAATAATCAAAAGCCTGACTCGGGCATCAACATCCTTGAGAACCTTGGTAAAATGGCGGACAGGAGGCCCCATGCGGGTATAGTCCATGGGAGAAATGGCGGCAATACGTCCTTTGATCTCATCTGAATAAGGCTCGGTAAAACCTTTCACATGGAAAATTTCGCTTCTTGTCCGGCGCATTCCGGAAAAACCGTAGATGGCATAGCGGTCCCCCAGAGAATGCAGGGCTTCACTGAGAAGAACCAGTGATTCTTTCAGGGCTGTGCCCACCCATCCCTCGGTGGAAGAGGACATGTCAACGAGAAAAAGCGCGGCAATGTCACGCTCGTCTCTCTGCAGCCGGACAAAGAGCCTCTCCGAGGGAACGAGACCGGCCCGGACATCGGCGTATGCTTCCGTCAGGGCGTCAAGATCGATATCGTCCCCATCTTTCTGTCGTTTAACGAAACGCTGCTGGGTGCGCATCATCTCAAACTGGCGTTTCAGCTGCAGGATCTGGCCCCGATATTTTTCCATGGTATGGCTGACAAAGGTCCCTTTGGCAGGGACGATTCGTTTTTCAATGAGCGAGCACCAGTTTTTACGAAAACCGCAGCGCCGGAAATCCCATTCATCATAGAGCAGACCTCCGTGCAATGGCAGCCCTTCTTCCGGCTGAAGATTTATACCCGGGGCTCTGCCTCTCCCCCCAGCCATCTGGCTGGCGCTGGCAATATAGAATGAAGGCACTGCTCCCAGATCATCTTCTATTTCCTTGGCAACATGGCGCAGCTCCTCCGGTAGCTCCAGATGCTCATCATCAAGGCAGATATAACGGGGATCATCTTGTCTGTCCTCCTCCGGTTTTTCTTTTTTGCCATCTTGATGCATTGGTGAAACGCTGGCCCCGCTTTCACTGACCTCAGGTGCCTGATTTTTTTCTGCCGACTCCGCTTCTGTTTGTGTCGCGGCCGACCGAGAAGTGATGACAGCGGCCAGGGCCTTAATAAACTGCTGTTTGTGCTCTTCTCTTCTTGATAAACGGGCCATCCTGGCTTCCTGGGGACGGAGTTCTCCCTGAAAGAACAGCGGGCATGGCGGGGTGAAATCTCCCTGGTGACAACGCACTCTCTCATAGAAATTTGTTGTGGCGGCAAACACCTCCTTATGGTGGGTGTCTGTGGCTACAACTTTCCGGATAATGGATTCTGTCTCCCCGGAAAGTTCTGGTAAGGGGTCATTGGCGCAATAGGCCAGAAGCCATGAGCGCACCGCGGCAAACTCGTTCCCTGTTTCTGGTGAAATATCCGCCAAATCAGCCTCCTTGCGCAAACGTCGGAAAAAGGTCTGCCCGTCCCGTATCAGTCCCGGCAAGTATGCTTTCAGGAAATCAGCTACGCGCACAGTCTGCAGTAGATGGTAGCATGCCATTGCCAGTTTCTGATCCTCAAAGGAGAGAATAAAATTCTCCAGGGTTTCTGGATCCGTCTGCTGTTGGCAGTAAATATCTTTCTCAATGCCTGCCCACAGGAAAGAGGCCAGCAATTTATAGATATAAAAATTGTGATTTACATTGGCGGGGGAAATAATTTCCCGGGGCAGAAAAATAATATTTGTATCCGTGTATAATGATACTGATTGCTGAAGTTCCAGTGTCCTCGGCGAAAGGCCTCGCATATAGGGTAGAAGTTTGGGGATGATTTCTGTCAGGGTAAGTCCTTTTTCCTCCCTGATTCTGCACAGGAAATTGTTCTCCACATCATCCATGTACAGTCGGGCAGCCTGGAGGCCATCAGCCTCATAGACATCAAGTATCCCTTTTACCCAGTCGGGTAGCTGCCCGGTGCTGAGGCAACCCAGACCGTTTTGCAGATGACCAAGAAAATCAAAACAGAGCGCCGAACTTATCGGCCAGATAATCCCAAGC
>CAISPV010000078.1 GCA_903887485.1 uncultured Desulfobulbaceae bacterium
GAATCTCATCAAAAAAAAGAAGCGTCTGACCGGGTATGATTCGACCAGTTGTCAATTCCAGAAGGTTCAGTATCGATTGAGGCTCAAGATTCTCAGCGAAATGAGGGTGAAGATCGCGACGTTTTTCCAGATCTATTTTGACAAAACTATTAAATTGTTTTGCCAGAACATTCTCAACAAGCCATGTTTTTCCAACCTGGCGCGCCCCACGAATTATCAATGGCTTACGACGTGGCGAATCTTTCCAGCCTGCAATCTGTTTTTCAGCCAATCGTTGCATGCAATATTTTCCCTTATTTCAGACGTGTTAGTACAGAGTGTACGTCAAGCTACAACTGTATACTACTTCCACGAAATATAAAAAGTCAAGTGTGTTTAGACTATTTTAACGTCATAAGTCGATGGTATTTGTCTTATTTAGAGAACATATTTAGTTAGAATTTCAGTCATGCTGTTGGCTGAAACTCCAAACTCCAGTCATATCCATTATCTCGGCCTGAAAATTCTCATCTTCATAAATCTCTATTGGTGAAATGGTCATTTATCTTTTTCCAGCATTCACAGCTTCCATCAAATCTTTCCCCACTTTGAAAAATGGAAGCTTCTTAGCCCCAACCTCTACTTCTTTGCCTGTTTTTGGATTTCTGCCAGTATAAGAGTCATAATGCCGGATCGTAAAACTCCCAAAGCCTCGGATCTCGATATTCTCACCGTTGGCCAGTGCATTCGTCATAGAATCAAGGATCGTGCTGATGATATCCGTTGTTTCACTGGTTGAGAGATTCAGTTCTTTGGATAATGCTTCTGTCAATTCTGATTTGTTCATGTTTCTGCACACCATCAATTATTTATTTTGTCACGCAGGATTCCTGAGGGTTTAAAGGTGATCACTCGTCGTGCATCAAGAGTCAGGTCGTCTCCAGTTTGAGGATTGCGGCCTCTTCTTGAGTTTTTGTCTTTTACGTTAAACTTTCCAAAACCACTCAGGAGAAGATCGGAGCCATTGATGAGGGAATTTTTTGAGATCCGCAGAAAAGCCTCTATTGCCTCTGCTGCTTGGGTCTTACTGAGAGTGGGGTGGGTTTTATAAATCTGTTGAACTAATTCTGCTTTTGTAAGTGTCATGTCGTTCTCCGCTAATAATAAAAAAACAAGCTTGTTGAGGTTAATAAAATATCTTTTTATCAGGATACCAGCTACTTTCATTGAATTTTGCGATAATGTGTCGTGGGGGATGTTTCTTGTTTTAACCATAGGATATATTGCAAATATTTGATAATAATTAAAAATAACTTTAATCTTGTATCACGATTCTAAAATAGAATGAAGAAGAAATTATAACGGCTTGTTTTTCTTCTAATGCAGACTCACCTGTACTCAAAAAAGAGAGGACGGATAATGCGACAAACGACTTTGAGCAACCAAACGGGATGGATAATTTCTGCGGCAACGATGGTATTCTGCTTGGCAGTGGGAACCCTATCTTCTCAGGCAGCAGATAGGGTTGTAGTCGTTCCTATGGGGAATCACGGGGCTCCGATAGCCAAAACTGGTCAGACGACGTTATAAATGCCTGGTGACGATGGGGCTTTGCAAAAAGGTGTTAGTGTGTCGAGCCGATTTAAAGACAATGGCAATGGCACAGTGACAGATGGCCTCACGGGGTTGATCTGGCTTAAAGTGCAGTAAACGTGGAGCTACAATGGCAAGAATGCGCTTATCTTATGGTATGTTGAGAACATCGCTGGGTGTGTTTCGACGTCACTTGATGAGGTCGTTGTTGACCTGTTTGGGAATCGTTATAGGTGTCGCCGCCGTTATTGTAATGATGGAGATTGGACAAGGATCATCATACATGATTCAACAAACCATTGCGACGCTGGGTGCCAATGTCGTGCAAATCGACCCTAGCGATGCCGTTAAGGCGGGTGTAAGCACGGGGAGCGGCGGCCAAGTCACCCTTACCATAGCTGACTGTGAGGCGATCCGGCGGGAATGCAGTGCGGTCCGCTGGGCGGCTCCCAGTGTAGACTGTCGGCAACAATTGATCTACGAACACAGCAACTGGTCACCCATGAACATACTGGGCTCAACCCAGGATTTCCTGGAGATTCGTAACTGGACAAATCTGACTGACGGGGAGCCGTTTACAGACATGGACGTTCGCAGTGAGGCTAAGGTATGCTTGATAGGCCAGACTATTGTCCGAGAGTTGTTCGGGGCCGAGTCTCCGGTTGGCAGGCAGATCCGTATTGGTAATATCAGAATGACAGTGATTGGCGTCCTCAGTACCAAAGGGATGAGCATGATGGGTAGGGATCAGGACGATTATGTCATAGCCCCATGGACGACGGTCAAACACCGATTATCCGGCATCAGGCAGGCAACGACACCCGATGCAACACCATCGTCCGTCGATCAGATAAATACCCTGAGCCAGCTCTACCCAAGCCAGCATGTACAGTTTTATCCACAGCAATCTGCCGTGCAGGCAGAGGACCATCCTCAAATGGTACGGTTTGAAGACCTTGACGATATATGGGTATCCGCAACCTCTCAGCAAGAAGTTCCACTGGCCATCAGCCAGATCACAAGCCTGCTGCGCGATCGACACCAACTTCGAGCCAATGATCCCGACGACTTCAGGATCCGGGATCTTACTGAAATTTCCAAAACCTTGGGTTCAACCCAAAAGGTGATGACCCATCTGCTGTTGTGTGTTGCATTGATCTCACTGGTAGTTGGCGGGGTCGGCATTATGAATATCATGCTGGCTTCGGTTACTGAGCGGACAAGGGAAATAGGGCTACGGATGGCGGTAGGTGCACGGGCGAAAGACATTCTTCAACAATTCCTGACTGAAGCGGTGATCCTCTGCCTGTTAGGCGGCATCGTCGGAATCTTGCTGGGCCGAGGTGTTTCGCTGGCAGTGATGACGTTTTTGCACTGGCGCACCATACCGTCTCTGTCAACGATTGTCACAGCCTTTGCCGTCTCTGCGAGTGTTGGGATTATCTTCGGTTATTACCCGGCATGGAGAGCATCACGATTGGACCCGATTGAGGCCTTGCGCTACGAGTAATAGCCAGGCCGAAACCCCATTAATCTTCAGCAGTTCTTCCTGGTCAGCATAACCCTGTAAAATTGAACGCCATGAACTCTTTCTATCGGCTCTCTTATTTCTTCTTCACCATTGGCTTGTCGGTCTTGCAGCCACAACCAGCCTTCTCTTTAACACAGACTGAATCTTTCAACGTTTTGCCAACTTTGAATCTCACGACCTTCTTCTCGGCAACCTTCATCTCTTTGCCGGTCTGAGGATTTCTGAAATTTCGAGATGCCCTTGTAGTTACTGAGAAGGAACCAAAGCCAACGAGGGTAATGCTCTCATCGTTTGCCAGTGTTTTAACAATGACATCCAACACTGACTTCAGGGTTTTCTCTGCTGCAACCTTGGTGATGTTCGCTGATTCGGCAACTTTGCTGATGAGTTCCAACTTGTTCATAATTTTTTTCCTGTTGATTTTATTGTGATGTAAGGTCGATGGCCATCATAATGATAATATTTTGAACCACGACACTTCACGTTTCATTCATTGTAGAAATCTCCACATATACAGGACAAAAGCAGAGAAATAATTCTTTCATGCCTTGACCTTGACATGTAATATCATAATGATACGAACAATTTTCTAAACAATAGGACTTTTTCTTCACAACTATTCCATCGCCCCTTTTTTTACCAATAGCGATACATTGAGGAAAAATCGCACACGAGAATAAACAGCCGTGTCTATGGAGGCATTGTTTTGTATTTTCAATAATTTCTTCAGGAATTTCATAAATCATTTCTATTGCTCGCTGACAAAACTTTCCGAATATCGTGAATTCCATTCCTGCCTCCCGACAGAGTTGGACTCCGTTATTTGCTTGCGTAAAAAAACATCATAAAATCATGCAAATATTGATCCATGATATGTGAAATAGCACAATGAACTGTGATTCATTGTCCAAATCAATATGTTATGTGTATTTTCATAAAAAGAAGACAGGCAATGAGGGCTGTGGCCACTGGGTGAAATGGCTGATTGTATGATTAATTGGGTATTTTAACGCAGGGGGGAAAGATGGGGGGTGAGGAATGGGTAGAACTCATAATAAAAAATGAAGTTATGAAATCAAGCAGGAACTATAAATACTTGCCCCCCTTACTATCCCCTTGTTGATTTATTAAACAAATTGGATGATGATGATCTTAGTTAACTTCTTTTAAGGTCAAGATGTACGGAGATTTTTATTGATTGCAGAGCAGTTTTTATGTCGTCTATTCAGGAGACAACAATGACCACCTCACCATCCACCGACACCATCATACCCAACAGATACAGCATCCCCATTTTCCTGGCCCTGATTGCTGCCGGTCTGGCGGGTAACTATTTCAATTTTCAGATCTTCCTTAATATCAGTTTTCTCTTTGGCGGCATTTTCGCCATGCTGACGCTGCAGTTCTTCGGGCTTGGCCCTGGCATTCTCGCTGCCGCCATGATCTCCAGCTATACCTACATCCTTTGGAATAACCCATACGGTATCATCATGATGATTGCCGAGGTGGCGGTTGTCGGCTGGCTGATAGGGCGTCGCAAGATGGGGATGGTACTGGCCGACACACTCTACTGGCTCATCATCGGCATGCCGCTGGTCTATTTCTTCTACCATGTCGTCATGCATAGTTCTTTCAGTAGTACCTCTATTGTCATAACCAAACAGGCGGTGAACGGCATCGCCAATGCGCTCGTCGCCCGGCTGATCTTTACCGGCTTTGCACTCCGGTCGCGCTCATCGCTCATCTCATACCGCGAGATTATCTATAACCTGCTGACCTTTTTCGTGTTATGTCCGGCGCTGATCATGCTGGCAGTTGACGGCAGAAACGATTTTAACGAAACCGATAGCCAGATGCGGACAACACTGATTGAGGTAAACCGTCATATAACTGATAGACTGGAAACATGGGTGGTGAACAGAAAAACTACCATTGTCAATCTGGCTGAGATGGCTGCTTCGCAAACCCCCCAGCAAATGCAACCCTATCTGGAGCTGATAAAAAAGTCGGATGTCAATTTTCTGAGGATCGGACTGATAGACAGAGAAGCGATAACCACCGCCTTCTACCCGTTGGTCAACGAACAGGGAAAAAGCAACATCGGCCTAAACTTCGCGGATCACCCTTTTATCCCGATGCTCAAACAGACACTCAAGCCAATGCTTTCGGATGTACACATGGGCATGGTTGACACCTCCAAACCGATTGTCGTGATACTTGCACCGGTAGTCATTAGTGGAGAATACGGTGGCTTCATAGCCGGCGCCCTGAACCTGGAGCAGATTCGGGAGTTCCTTGTCAAGAATATAAAAGCAAATGACGTGCGCTACACCCTGGTGGATAAAAACGGCAATGTCATTATGACCAACCGCACCGATCAAACCGCCATGAAACCATTTGTGCGCGGTGAAGGGACGCTTAACCATCTTGATGAAGAAATCAATCAGTGGACGCCGACGCTACCGCCTGATACCCCGCTCGTAGAAAGGTGGAAAAAATCGTTCTATATCGCGGAAACAGCTATCGGCAACACGGCAGGATGGAAACTGGTTCTGGAGCAGCCGGTGGCGCCCTTTCAGAAAACGTTCAACGACAACTATACCAAGGAGTTGATCCTGCTGTTCCTGATTTTGTTCGTGGCACTGGCACTGGCTGAATTATTGAGTCGCCGGATTGTTGTCACCCTGGAAAAGTTGCAGCAGGTAACCCATGACTTTCCGGTCAGGCTGGCAACGGGCGGCAAAGAAATTCCCTGGCCTGAATGTGGCATTAAAGAGGCAAATCACCTGATCAATAATTTCAGAACAATGGGGGATTCGCTGTCTGAGCAGTTTAATGAGGTCAAGAAGATCAACGAAGAGCTGGAACAGCGGGTGGATGAGCGTACCAACCAGCTATCCAAAGCTCTACATAATCTCAATATTATTATGGAAAATACCCAAATCGGAATTTTCAAGACCATTGATAGGAGGCCGGTCTGGTTTAACCAAAAGATAGAGGAGATGTTTCAGTATTCAAAAGAAGAGATGATGTCGCAGACGACCAGAATATTCTACCCTTCAGATGAGGCATACAAAAAACTTGGTCAGGAGGCATATCCGGCCCTGGCTCAGGGGCTGGTATTTGAGACAAATCAGGAATTGACAAGAAAGGATGGTGCTCGCATCCAGGTCAGATACGTTGGCAAGGCCGTGGATCCGCAAGATATGTCCAAGGGCACGATCTGGCTGCTCGAGGACGTCACCGAGAGATTCAAGGCAGCTGAGAAAATAAAAATTCTTGCCAGCCTAATTGATATCGCGCCTGTCTTAATTACCGTCCATGATCTGGATGGTAATTTTCTCTATGCCAACCAGACGGCCTTCGATCTGCATGGCTATTCAAAGGAAGAATTCCTGGCCCTCAATGTCCAAGAAGTTGATGTCCCCGAGAGCGCGCGACTGTTTGCCTCGCGGATACAGCAACTTTTAGAAAATAAAACATTATTCTTTGATGTCAGCCACTACCGAAAAGACGGTACCATCATCCCGCTCATGGCCTCTGCAAGATTGTCGGAATGGGACGGAGAGAAGGTGGTTTTCTCTGTTTGCTCTGACATCACTGAGCGCAAGCAGGCTGAAGAAAAAATCAAGGAGCAGCAGGATTTTCTACAAAAAGCCCTGGACGCCCTGACCCACCCCTTCTATATCATCGACGCCAATGACTATACCATCAAACTGTCCAACAAGGCCTCTCATTTCGGCGAATATCGGGAGGGGACAAAATGTTTCCAGTTAACCCACAACCGTTCCGAACCCTGTGGTGGTGATGACCATCCCTGTTCCCTTCTTGAGGTCAAAAGAACAAAACAGCCGGTAATTATTGAGCATATTCACACCGATCAAAACTGGAAGAAAAGAAATGTCGAGATTCATGCCTATCCAGTTTTTGACAGCAACGGCAACCTCACTGAGATTATTGAATATAGCCTCGATATCACTGAACGCAAACGAGAAGAGGAAGAACGGCGCCGCCTGGTAACCGCCATCGAACAAGGTGTGGATAGCGTTGTCATCACTGATAGAGACGGCATAATTCAATATGTCAACCCCAGTTTTGAGAAGATCTCAGGTTACACCCAAGATGAAGTGATCGGCAAAAACCTGAGAATTTCACAAAGTGGCAACTATGACGCCCTGTTTTCCCAGGAAATATTGATGATACTGGCCAGTGGCAAGGCATGGCAGGGGCACCTGATTAACAAGAAAAAAGACGGCACATTGCTTGAGGAAGAAGTCTCGATCACCCCGGTACTGAATGAAGCCGGAGAGGTTGTCAATTATGTGGCGGTAAAACGTGATGTGACAGAACAGATAAAGCTTGAGGAACAACTCAGACAATCACAGAAGATGGCGGCCATCGGCACCCTTGCCGGCGGTATTGCCCATGATTTCAACAATATCCTGTCAGCAATCCTCGGTTACTCTGAACTGGCAAAAAAGACACTGCCACCAGGATCGGCGGCGATAAAGGATATCGATCAGATCATAACTTCCGGGGAAAGGGCTGCCGCCCTTGTTCAGCAGATTCTTAACATCAGCCGCAAGACAGAACAGAAGCTGCAACCACTGCAACCGCATCTGATCGTGCAGGAGGTCTTGCAGATGCTACGCTCCACCCTGCCAACCACTGTTGAGATCCAGACCGATCTTGATCCTGCCAGCGGAACAATCATGGCTGACAAGACCAAGCTCCATCAGGTTGTCATGAACCTTTGCACCAACGCATTCCAGGCTTTGAAGGATGGAAATGGGACCTTGCGGGTCACGCTTTCTCGTCAGGGAATGACAGCGAAAGATGGAGAGAAAGACAAGGGATCTCCAGCTCCTTTTATTATCCTCTCTGTCAGCGATACAGGTCAGGGCATGGATCCGGAAACAGTATCCCATATCTTTGATCCCTACTTCACTACCAAAGGACAGGGAAGTACAAAGGGAACCGGGCTCGGCCTGGCTATGGTTCATGGAATCATTGAGGGATATAACGGTTTTATCGAGGTGGAGAGTGAGCCAGGGCATGGTTCTACGTTCCGTGTCTTTATTCCGGCCGTGGAAGAAAACACCGCGACTCTGGAAAAATCAGAAAAAGAGAAACCCTTGCCCGTTGGCATTGGCACTGAGCGGATTCTCGTCGTTGATGACGAGCCCCTGCTGGTCCGCATAAATACGAGAATCCTTGAAGATTATGGCTACACGGTCACCGGGGTCACAGATAGCCTGGAGGCCCTGGAAAAAGTGCGGGCCGATTCAAAGCAGTTTGACCTGATCATCACCGATCAGACCATGCCGGGACTTACTGGTTCTGAACTGGCCAAGGCCGTACTGGAGATCACCCCGCTCATGCCGATCATCATCTGCACCGGACACAGTGAGGTTACCTCAGCAGAAGAATCCCTGGCCATGGGAATCAAGAAATATCTCTACAAACCGGTACAGGGAGACGAGCTTGTCAGGACAGTCAGGATGGTATTGGATGAACTGTAGTGGTTCAGACACGACCTAACACTGAGGCTCTTGCAGGTAAGCGAGCCAGCGAGACTCCGAAATAACCAATATATCATTCCCGAGTGCTTTTATCGGGAATCCATGGTTGTCAATTCAGCCTGTTATGAATTCCAGCCTGCGCGGGAATGACTGTTTTTGGATTTAATTCGTCATTTTGCAAAAGGCTCAACTACCAGTTTTTTTCAATATCAGGAAAACGCAAAATCAGGGACTGATCTTGGCATGGCCTCTGACAAAATGACCAGAGAACAGAGAGGGGAAAATGGAGAAGAATAACATTTCTGATGTGTCGGATACCGTCGGGAAAGGCTTAACAAAGGCCATAGAACGACTCGGCGTACACAATCATCTCTGCCTCATATATGAGACACGGGAAGAGCAGTTTGCCGCAGTGGTTCCCTTCATGAAGATCGGGTTGGAGCGAGGCGAAAAGTGCGTTTATATTGTTGACGACAATACTGCGGAAGCGGTCATCAGCGAAATGAAGAGATCGGGCATAGACGTGCAGGCCATGATCCAGTCCGGCAAACTGGCCATATTGAGCAAACAGGATGCCTATCTGAAGCCGGGATACTTTGACCCCGACTGGATGATCGGCTTTCTGCAACACGCCACGGATGAGGCGAAGGCTGAGGGTTTTTCCGCCTTACGCGTAACCGGCGAGATGACGTGGATGCTGGGCGGCGATCCCGGCACGGAACGCCTGCTGGAGTATGAAGCGAAGTTAAATTATTTTCTTCCTCAAAACGACGCGCTTGCAATCTGCCAGTATAACCGCAGCCGGTTTTCACCGGAGGTCATCAAGGGCGTTATAGCCACGCATCCACTTGTCATATACGGAGGCATGGCCTGCAGGAACTTCTATTACGTCCAGCCTGACGATTTTCTGGACGCAAAACAACCCGACAAAGAGATAGACAGACTGTTGACCAACATCAGGGACAACGCAGAGATCGAGAATGCCTTGCTTCAGAGCGAAGAGAGGTATCAATCGATCATCGAGAGCCAGACGGAACTGATCTGCCGCTATCTGCCGGATGGACGGCTCTCCTTTGTGAACGAGGTCTACGCCCGGTACTATGGCAGAGAGCGCCATGAGATCTTGCATACAAACTTCATTTCGCACCTCCCGGAACCAGACCTCACACTGGTTCTCGATCGCATCAAAGAAATCACGCCGGATGCGCCGACTACGGAATTCGAGCACAGGGTGATCATGCCCGACGGCGCAGTCCGCTGGCAGCATTGGATCCATCGGGGCATATTTTCTTCCACCGCAGAGCTCATAGAACACCAGGCCGTGGGCCGCGATATCACCGAACGCAAACAGGCGGATGAACATTTACGTATCCTCGTCGAGCTTATTGATATAGCTCCGGCATCAATTACCATCCATGACCCTGAGGGTAACTATCTCTACGTCAACCAGACAGCCTGTGACCTTCATGGCTATTCGCGGGAGGAGTTACTCGCTCTGAATGTCCATGATCTTGATATTCCTGAGGACGAACGACTCTTTGCTCACCGGATAAAACAGATCGTTGAAAACGGCGCGGCATCCTTTGACATTAACCATTACCGGAAAGACCGTTCAATCCTGCCGCTTCAGCTCTTGGCGAAAAGAACGAAATGGGGTGAGAAAATGGTGATTCTCAGCGTTTGCTCTGACATCACCGAGCGCAAGCAGGCGGAGGCACTCATTAAAAAGGAGCATGAAAATTTTCTCTTGATATTCGCAGCAGCCCCTATAGGTCTCTTGCTCCTTGATGAAAACACAGTGATTACAGAGGCAAATAAGACGGTTGCCAATCTGGTGCTTCGTGAGCCGGCTGAGGTGATTGGCAAGCGCGGTGGCGGCGGTCTTGGATGTATCCATAGCCAAGAAGACCCAAGAGGATGCGGATTTGGCAGCGCCTGTCCTTTCTGCCCGTTACGCAATGGGATTGAGAATGTGCTGGAGAGTGGGCAGAGCATTTACGGAGCCGAGATCAACCCCACCTTGCTCATTAACGGCACTCCCCAACAACGATGGTTGAGCGTAAACGCTGAACCCATTGAGATAAATGGCAAACAGCATGTTGTTGTAGCAATTGATGACATCACCGAGCGCAGGCGCAACGAAACGCAGGCACAACAGTTGGGCCATTTATTAAAAAGCTCGTTCAACGAGATTTACCTGTTCGATGCCCACACCCTGCATTTTCTGCAAACAAGCGAAGGCGCGCAGAAGAATCTGGGCTATTCGGCTGACGAACTGTCACAACTCACTCCCCTGGATCTGAAACTCGAGTTCACCCGTGAGCGTTTCGAAGAACTGCTGGTTCCGCTTCGCAGTGGAGAAAAACAAACGCTTTTTTTTGAGACCATTCATCGCCGCAAGGACGGAACGACGTATCCGATAAATATTCGCCTGCAGCTCATGCAGTCTGACGTACCAATGTTTGTTGCCATTATTCAGGACATCACCGAGCGCAAACAGGCTGAGGCGCAACTCATAAAAGCCAAAGAAGAATGGGAGCATACCTTTGATGCTATAGCTGACATCATCACCATCCAGGACAAAGATATGCGTATCGTTCGGGCCAATAAGGCGGCCCATGATTTTTTCCAGGCAAAGTACGGAGAGCTGAATGGCAAAACCTGTTATGAAATCTTTACCGGCAATGCAAAACCCTGCCCAGGTTGTCCTTTGCTTGAGACCCTCCACGACATAACCCAACATTCTGCAATAATGAAACACGATAATTTGGGAAAAATCTTCCATGTGTCATCCACCTTCATCCCTACTGATAATGGAGACATCCAATATCTCGTCCATATTGCCAAAGATGTTACCGAACAGAAGCGACTGGAGGAAGAGCTTTTCCAGTCCCATAAGATGGAGGCCATCGGCACCATGGCCGGTGGTATTGCCCATGATTTCAACAATATGCTTGCTGTCATTGTCGGCTTCTCTGAACTTGCAAGAAAGGATATCAAAAAGGATAGCCAGGCTGCCAGCGATATTGATGAGGTCTTGCGGGCAGCAAAAAGGGCAGCAGGGGTTGTCAGCCAGATTTTGACGTTCAGCCGGAAGGGGCCGCATAAGCGCGAGAAGATGCAGCCCTATCTTATCGTTAAGGAGGCCATGAGTTTGATGAGGGCATCCTTGCCAACCACCCTGGAACTGCAAGAAGATATTGATACCAAAAGTGGGTTTGTTCTGGCTGATCCAACCCAGATTCACCAAATTATTATCAACCTCTTAACCAATGCTCTTCATGCCACCAAAGAGGAAACAGGTTTGGTAAAAGTTACCCTGGGACGGAAGGAATTAGATGCTGACGATGTCTTGGGGCATCCAGGGGTGTCACCCGGCCCGTTTGTTGAGCTTGCTGTAAGTGACACCGGTTTCGGTATGGATCAGCAAACGATGGAACGAATATTTGAGCCCTACTTCACCACAAAAGAGGTAGGGAAGGGATCAGGCCTGGGCCTTTCCGTCGTTCTTGGCATCGTCGAGAACTGCGGAGGTATGATCACGGTCGAAAGTGAGCTCGGAAAAGGCACCACCTTTCATCTCTACTTTCCGGCAATAGTTGAAGAAGCCAGGAAGTCTGAAGAGGCAGAAGAAGAAGAAAAACCATTGCCCACCGGCACAGAGCGAATCCTGATTGTTGACGATGAAGAGACAATTGTTGCCCTGTACCAGGCTGTCCTTTCGCGTTGTGGCTATACTGTTACCAATAAGACAAGCAGTGCAGAGGCCCTTGCAGTCTTCAAGGATGATCCCCAGGGATTTGATGTTCTCGTAACCGATCAGACCATGCCCGTTATGTCCGGGGCGAGACTTGCCCGGGAGGTACTGAGTATCCGGCCTGATCTGCCGATTATTCTCTGTACCGGCTACAGCGCAATCCTTTCGGAGGTGGAAGCGATGAAAATCGGAATCAAGAGATATCTTCTCAAACCGGTAGAACCAAAGGAGCTGGTAAGTACCATACGAAGTGTGTTGGATGAAAAATAGCTATGGTGAATTAGTTGTAATCAGCTAAGTGCTTTTCTTTACGTGGTGTCGAAGGTCGGAATTGAACCGACATGGGATTACTCACGCGAGATTTTGAGTTAAATGCAAAAACTTAACCAGACATGACTGACAAATTATGAGATATCATCCTCCAAACAAAGGTAGCAAGAACCCATGAAAACCATAACCCCCAAAGCAACACTTTTAATCGTTGAAGATGACCCATTGGTGCGGCAGAGTATGGCCGTTTTTCTGGAGAACAGTGATTTTCATGTCCTCCAGGCCAGAAATGGCCAAGAAGGACTTGAACTCTATACCCAGAAAACTCCTGATCTCATGATCGTCGATCTACAGATGCCGGAGATGAGCGGTATTGAATTACTGGCGGCCATCAAAAGCGATCTTCCTGTATTCCCGACCATCGTCGTCTCCGGCACAGGCTCCCGGGACGATGTCATAGCAACCCTGAAGCTCGGGGCTTGGGATTATCTGACCAAACCCATTGAGGATCTGGCGGTCCTTGAGCACGCCGTGAACAAGGCCCTGGAAAAGGCCTGCCTGATCACGGAAAACAAACATTACCAGCTCCATCTGGAAGAAGAGGTCGACCAGCGAACTGCGGAACTGCAACGGCGGGAGCAGGAGCTGAAGATGACCTTGATCAGTATTGTGAATGTCGTGGCCTCCATGGTCGAAAAACGTGACCCTTATACGGCCGGCCACGAACGCAGGGTGACCTCTCTGGCCCTGGCCATTGCCCGAGAACTGGAACTGGATGAGCAACGCTATGAGGGATTAGGTCTGGCCGCCACCATCCACGATCTGGGCAAGGTAGCGATCCCCAGTGAGATCCTCTCCAAACCCGGCAAGCTCACCAACATTGAGTTCCAACTGATCAAGACCCACGCCCAGATAGGTTATGACATACTGACCGAGGGGACGGCTGAATTCCCCTGGCCCATCAAGACCATTGTCCATCAGCATCATGAACGCATAGACGGCAGCGGTTATCCCCTTGGCCTCAGCGGCCAGGACCTGCTCATTGAATCACGCATCCTGGCGGTTGCCGATGTGGTTGAGGCCATGGCCTCGCACCGGCCTTACCGGCCCTCTTTGGGCATTGAGGTGGCGCTTGCCGAAATTACCAGGGGCCAGGGCACCAGCTATGATACCGATGTGGTCACCGCCTGCCTCGCTCTTTTTGCCAACAAACGGTTTTCTCTCGAATCCTCATGATCAAGAGATTACCCGCTCCTTCCAACCTCAAGGCCAGCCAGTGGCGAAAGTTCATGGCCACTTTTCTGGCGTTTGTCTTTTCTTTGGCCTCTTGCCTCGGCATCCTCCTCTACCTTCATGCCAAGGAAACCACAGATCACAATCTCGAACTGATCCTGCACGAACAGCAGATGCATATAAGCATGGCGAAAACCCTGCTCCACCGGGAACTGCATAACCTGTCAGCAAACTTTCTTGCGTTTACCAGCTCGCCTAGTATCCTTCACATTATTGTCAACCAGGATGACCAGATCAGATGGCAAAGGTTTAATGAAAGCCTCAGCAATTTTATCCAGAAAGGAGAGGGATATATCCAGGGCCAGGTTTTCGACAACAACGGCAGGGAGCTTGTCCGGGTGGAAAAGAGAGACAATCAGGCAACGATCATTCCCCTCCAGGAACTGGAGAGCAAAGCAGCGGACGATTTTCTTGATGGCCTGCAATTGCAGGGCCGTGGCCAGGCAACTATCTCGCCCATAACCCTGGCCCGCGATAAAAAGGGCGAGCTAACGCGGCCATTCCGCCCCATATTCCGCATGGTCGCCCCCATCTTTGACCAGTACAATCAAAAAATCGGAACCCTCCTCTTCGCCTTCCAAGGACAACCTCTCCTTGATCTCTTTAGCAAGGCAATGGTTCACCCGCATAACCCTGATGAACATTATACCAACAACAACCCCCAGATACTGAACCATGAAGGGTATTGGCTGCTGGCCCCCGACAAGAAGGATGAATGGGGATTTGTCCGTGATCCGCAACGCCGTTTTGACCGGCGTTTCCCGGAGATCTGGAAGACCATGCGCGAGCAGGGACAGGGCCAGATCAAGACCGCGGACGGACTGTTCACCTTTGTGACCTTGCCCCTGGTAGCAGACAAGGGAAGCGTAAGGGAAAGCGGCAGCGCCCAGCCCGCGGCCCTCAGCAAAGAAGTTCAACAGGAGGCATCCCCTTTTCTGATCCTGTTCAATCAGGTTTTCCCAGAGGAGCTGGCCCGCCTGAATAGCCAGACCCAGCGGACCCACCTCATCTTGTTTCTGATCGTCATACTGGCCTCACTGCCCCTGTTCTTGTGGCTAACCATGCTCCTGAGAAACAACCGGGAGAACAAAAAAAAGCTGCAAATCCAGGAACAACGTTTCCGCCTGCTCTATGAAAAGGCCCCGCTGCCGTACATGTCTCTGGATCAGAGTGGACATGTGCTGAATATCAATCAGACCTGGATCGCGCTTCTGGGGCACACCAGAAACGAAGTGATTGGCCGATGGTTTGGTGATTTTGTGGAGCCTCAGTCATTGGCCCATTTCCTGGGATCTTTTCCCCTGTTTACTGAGAAAGGTGAAATGGAGAGCTATGAAGTTGAGCTTGTCAGAAAAGACGGTTCCACGTTCCAGGCCTCCTTCAACTGTGAGCATACCCCCGGTGACCAGGAGCCCTTTTCCCAGACCCACTGTATCTTCACGGATATTACCGAACTGCGGGCAGAGCAGCAACGAACGGAACACCTCAACATCCTGCTGCAGACCTTCATCGAAATCCATCGACTCATGGACCAAGAGAGAGAAAAACAGAGGCTGGTGCAGAAATGCTGTGAAATCCTGGTCGAAAGTCGCGGTTACTCCAGCACCTGGATCATCCTTCTTGATAAAGACGGGAAAATTGAGCTCCGCGCTGAATCCGGCTTGCTCCACAACCTCGATCAGCTTGAACGGCAGATCAATCTGGGTAAACTACCGCCCTGCATCCTGGAATGCAGAGAGCGCCAAGGAATAGCGGTCATTGACACGCCCTTGCTCTTCTGCGATGAATGCCCCACAGCAGGTAACTATCCAAGAAAAGGGATCCTGTGCGCCCCCCTGACGTATAACTCCAGCGTCTATGGCTATCTGCACGTCTCACTCCCCCACAACTTCATCCAGGATCAGGAGGAAAAAAATCTGTTCGGGGAAATCGCCAAGGATATTAGTTATGCCCTCTTCAACCTGAACCAGCAACAGGAAAAGATCGAGGCGGAAACGTCCCTGCACCTGAACGAAGAGCGGCTGAGGGGTATCACCGATTCTGCCCAGGATGCCATCCTGATGATGGACCCCCAGGGGGTTATCTCCTTCTGGAATCCGGCAAGCGAGAGAATCTTCGGATATCGCGCAGAGGAGGCCTTGGGGAAGGATCTGCATACACTGCTGGCGCCCTCGCGCTATCATGCAGCACATCAGGCAGCCTTTCCGGAATTCTTACGGAGCGGTCACGGCAATGCCGTTGGCAAGACAATTGAACTGCAGGCCCTGCGCAAAGATGGCCGGGAAATACCTGTCACCCTGTCGTTGTCGGCGATCTTCCAGGATGGAAGCTGGCAGGCGGTAGGGATACTGCGTGACATGACTGACCGTAAGCTCATGGAAGAGCAGATGCTGCAATCGGAAAAGATGTCCACCATTGCCGGTCTGGCCGCGGGCGTCGCCCACGAGATCAACACCCCGCTCTCCGCCATCCTCCAGTCCATCCAGGTCATCCGCCAGAGCCTTGACCCGGAACTTGCCAGAAATCAGGAGATTGCCGACCACTGTGGCCTTGATCTCGCCAAGGTGCAGGACTATTTTTAAAAAAAGGAGATCAATTTTTTCATGGATGGCATCCGGGAGTCGGCAATCAAGTCGGCAAAAATTATAAACAACCTGCTCCAGTTCAGCCGTCCGCAAAAGGTGGAATTCGCCCCGGCAGATCTGGCCGTGTTGCTCGACAAATCAGTGGAGCTGGCCAAAAATGATTACGTCCTGAAAAAAAATTGTGATATCCTCAATATAGAGATCAGCAGGGAATACACCCTGAACCTGCCTCCGGTCTCATGCGTGGCCATAGAGATCGAACAGGTGTTCATCAACCTGCTGAAAAACGCAGCCCAGGCCATGAACGACCAGCCGGAGCCAAAGCCCAAATCCCGGATTATCCTGCGCACCCGGCAACAGGGTGAGATGATCCGGGTGGAGATAGCAGATAATGGCCCCGGCATGGACGAGAAGACCAAGTGCCATATCTTCGATCCCTTCTTCACCACCAAAGATATCGGGGTGGGCACCGGGCTTGGCCTGTCCGTTTCCTGGACCATCATTGTCACCAAACATGGGGGACAGTTGACCGTTCACTCGGAGCCTGGTCAGGGAACAACATTTATCATTGAACTGCCGCTCAACCATGAAAAACAGTAACTCAACACGGAAAGTTGAGTTTTGATGTTTGTCACCATAATCCTGGCAGGATTTTTACTCTCCCCGCCAAGTCCAAGGATTCAATTCGCTTTCTAGAAGGTGGTGCTCGTGAAGAAACAGATCGAACAGGACCTTTCCCTGCTCAAACGGTTTACCCTTGCCGCCACGGTTATCTGGACCATCATCCTCGCCTCTTCCCTCACCTGGAACGTCATCCGCGCCAGGCAGGACTCCCTGGAGATGGCCAAGACAATGGCACGGGCCTATTTCGACAAGGACATGGCGTTCCGACAGTGGGGCGCTTCCCACGGCGGCGTCTATGTGCCCATCGACGAACAGACCCCGCCGAACCCCTACCTGGCCCATATCCAGGAACGCGACATCACTTCCCCCTCCGGCAAAAAGCTAACCCTGATGAACCCGTTCTACATGCTGCGACAGATGACGAACCAATATGCCGACCTCTACGGCGTAAAGGGAAAGATCACCAGCCTCAAGGCGCTCAATCCGATCAACGAGCCGGACACTTGGGAGCGCAACGCCCTCAAGGCCTTCGAACAGGGAGCGAAGGAGGTTTCCGAGCTGACAAATCTGGATGGGCAGCCGTTTCTGCGGCTGATCCGGCCCATGATCACCCAGGATGGATGCCTGAAATGCCATGGCCACCAGGGGTATAAGGTGGGAGATGTGCGGGGCGGGGTGGGGATAGCGGTTCCTATGGGGCCTTACCTGGCGATATACAAGGACCAACGCCTCTCTTTATTTCTTACCCACGGTCTGGTCTGGTTCCTGGGACTGGGGGTGCTCTTCTTGCTGGTCAACCGGGGGAAAGGCTTGCTCCTCTCCCTGGCGAAGCTATTCGAGGAAAAGGCGAAGAGTGAGGCAAGATTGAAGGACGCCGAGCATGTTGCGCAACTGGGACATTGGGAACTGGACCTGGCTACAGGCACCTTGTCCGGGTCAGACGGAATCTTTCAAATCTTCAATGTTGCCCCTCAAGAATTTGCTCATTCTTGTGAAGATTTTTTGGATCTCGTCCATCCTGATGACCGTGAATTTTTAAAGAAAACCTATTCCGAATCAGTAAAAAACAAAACCACGTATGATATTGTTCACCGGATTTTGCTCAAGGATGGAACGGTCAAGTATGTGAATGAAAGAGGTAAAACCTCTTACGATGAAAACGGCAACCCTTTACGTTCATTGGGGACTGTTCTTGATGTCACCGACCGCACACAGGCGGATGAACACGTACGTCTCCTTGTCGAGCTTGTCGATATAGCCCCGGCAGCAATTACCATCCACGACCCTGATGGTAATTATCTCTATGTCAACCAGACAGCCTGTGACCTTCATGGCTATTCGCGGGAGGAGTTACTCGCTTTGAATATCCATGACCTTGATATTCCTGAGGACCAACCGTTGATTGCATCCCGGATAAAACAGATCGTTGAAACCGGCACGGCATCCTTTGAGGTGAGCCACTACCGGAAAGACCGATCAATCCTGCCGCTTCAGCTCTTTACAAAAAGAGCTGAATGGGGTGAGAAAAAGGTGATTCTCAGCGTGGCCTCCGATATCACCGAGCACAAAAGAACTGAGCAAGCCTTAAGGGAAAAAGAGAACCGATATCGCACCCTGCTTGACCAGGCAACGGATGCTATCTTTGTCAGTGATATAAACGCCCACTTGATTGATGCCAACAGAAAGGCCTGTGAAGGCCTCGGCTATACCCGGGAAGAGCTGCTGGCACTAAGCCTTTCCGACGTTGATCCCAATTTTGAGACAGAACAGCACGCTCAGAAGCTTTGGGAAGGACTCTCTGCCGGCAAGACCTTGACGACAGAAAGCAGTCATCGGCGCAAGGACGGCTCACTCTTTCCTGTGGAAATTCATATCGGCAAGCTGGAGATAGGTGGCCAGCCAGCAATCCTTGGTATTGCCCGCGACATCAGTGAGCGCAAGCAGGCTGAGGAAGAAATCAAGGAGCATCAGGTCTTTCTGCAAAATGCTCTGGATGCCCTGACCCATCCCTTCTATATCATCGACGCCAATGACTATACCATCAAACTGTCCAACAAGGCCTCTCATTTCGGCGAATATCGGGAGGGGACAACCTGTTTCCAGTTAACTCACGACCGGAGCGAACCCTGCGCAGGTGATGAACATCCCTGCTCTCTGAGAGAGATAAAAAAAACGAGGCAGCCGGTAGTTGTTGAACATATTCACACTGATCAAACCGGAAAGAAAACAAGTGTCGAGATCCATGCCTATCCGATCTTTGACAACCAGGGCAATCTCAGTCAGGTTATTGAATATTGCCTGGATATCAGTGAACGCAAACAGGGCCAGGAAGAACGGAGCCGTCTGGTAACCGCCATCGAACAAAGCATAGACAGCGTTGTCATTACTGATAAAAAGGGCATGATCCAGTATGTCAACCCCGGTTTTGAGCAGATCACCGGCTACAGCGAAGAGGAAGTGATTGGCAAGAACCCGAGAATTCTCCAAAGCGGCAAGCATGATGCCCTCTTTTACCAGGAGATGTGGAGGACGCTGACCAGTGGCAAAGCATGGCAGGGGCACCTGATTAACAAGAAAAAAGACGACACCCTGTTTGAGGAAGAAGTCTCGATCACCCCAGTCCTGAATGAAGTTGGCGAAATTATCAATTATGTGGCGGTAAAACGCGATGTAACAGGAGAGATGCGACTCGAGGAGCAGCTCAGGCAGGCCCAGAAGATGGAGGCCATCGGCACCCTGGCCGGCGGCATCGCCCATGACTTCAACAACATCCTGGCCCCCATTCTCGGGTACTCCGAGATGGCCATGGCCAGACTTTCCCCAAACGACCCTCTTGCTGCCGATCTGCAGCAAGTCATCACCGCTGCCGGACGAGCCAAGGGTCTGGTGCAGCAGATTCTCGCCTTCAGCCGCCAGGCCCCGCATGAGAGAAAGCCGTTTCAGCCACATCTGGTGGTGAAAGAGGCACTCAAATTGCTCCGGGCCTCCCTGCCCTCCACCATTGAAATCCGCGAGGAGATTTCCCCGGATTGTGGCGCTATCATGGCCGATCCAACCCAGATTCACCAGATCCTCATGAATCTCTGCACCAACGCCTACCATGCCATGCGGTTAACCGGCGGCGTCATCGGGGTGAGGCTCTCAAAAATCACCATTGACGATGCCGGCAGGGTACCCAACACCGAACTTGCCCTGGGAAACTATGTATTACTCGAGGTTAGTGATACCGGTTGCGGCATGGAACAAAAAACGCTGGCCCATATCTTTGACCCCTACTTTACCACTAAGGACAAGGGGGAGGGCACCGGCCTCGGTCTTGCCGTGGTCCACGGTATTGTCAAAAGCTATCAGGGACATATTACGGTGTACAGCGAGCCGGGCAAAGGGACTCGCTTTCATGTCTATCTGCCGAGGTTAGCCGAAGCCCCTTCTCTGGTTGAGGCTGACCGCAACGAGACCATCCCTGCCGGCACGGAACGAGTGCTGGTGGTGGATGATGAGGCCGTGATCACCGCCATGCTTGAGACCATTCTCACCAGACTTGGCTATCAGGTGAGATCTTCCAGCAACAGCCTGGAGGCCTTGGCCCTTATTGAACAGGACCCCATGGCCTTTGACCTCCTGATTACCGACATGACCATGCCGCATCTGACCGGCTTTGAACTCACGGCCAAGGCGCTGGCCATCCGCTCAGATCTGCCGGTCATCCTCTGTACCGGCTTCAGCGACCTGATCAACAAAGAACAGGCCCAGGCCCTGGGTATCCGAGTCTATCTGATGAAACCCGTTTCGGTGCGGGAGCTGGCCCTGGCGGTGCGGAAGGTGCTGGATGCAAAGAGGGAAATATCGTGATAGTATAAAATACTGGTTTAGAGTTTCCTCATTGCCACGTCATCATGTCAGGGGCGGGTGGATTTTAGCCACTATGTCAGAAAATTTTCTCCATTTTTTAGATTTTATTTTCGATTACCGGTTTCAGGTATGAAGTCGCTGAAACTCCCGACTCAAAGAGAAACGGCATGAAAATCGTTCGATCATTAACTCTCCATTATTTATATTTAACTGCAGGGGTATGGACGCTCATCATGTTTGGCTTGGCTGTGCATGAAACGCTTCATATGCACGAGGAAACAAAGGAACGGGCAACAAATGAGGCCCGTATCAATTTTAAAAAAGATCAGGCTTTACGCCATTGGGTCGCATCCCATGGCGGCGTCTATGTCCCAGTCGATGCCCAGACACCACCTTCCAAGTATCTTTCCAATGAGCCGGAGAGAGATATCCAGACGCCGTCGGGGAGACACCTCACCCTGATGAACCCGGCCTATGTTGTCCGGCAGATGAGCGAGTTATATGCTGAACTTTATGGAATTGGGGGCCATATCACCAGCCTGAAACTGCTCCGGCCCGAAAACGCAGCAGATGATTGGGAAAAGAAAGCCTTAGAATCCCTTGCGCAAAAAGGTTCAGAAGTTAAAGAGTTTACGAATATTAAAGGAGAGCCATTCCTGCGTTTCATGCAACCGATGCTCATTACTCAGCCCTGTCTTAAGTGCCATGGCCATCAGGGGTATAAGGTGGGCGATATTCGGGGAGGCGTGAGTGTATCCATACCAATGGCTGAGTACCTGGCAAGAGAAGGTCATGAACGTTTAACCCATCTGATAGCATATGTTTTACTGTGGTTTACTGGCCTGACTATTATTTGGCTGGGTGGTCGGAAGTTATTGTACAGTATGCAGGAACGCGACCAGGCCCATGAAGAATTGTTGAAGTATAAACACTATCTTGAGGAAACAGTAGAGAGCCGTACTGTAGAATTGACCGCGGCGAACCAGAAATTAAAATATCTTTCCCTTACCGATGGCCTGACCAATATTGCCAATCGTCGCTATTTTGATGAGTTGATCCATAAAGAATGGCAACGAGCTCTACGGAAAGCCAGTCCCATTGCCTTAATTATGGTCGATATTGATTATTTTAAATTATTTAATGATTCATATGGGCATCAAAGTGGTGATGAATGTCTCAAAAAAGTGGCCATGGCTCTGAATGTGGAAATGAAACGATCGGGTGATTTTGTGGCGAGGTATGGTGGGGAAGAATTTGCAGTAGTCTTGCCCGATACCGAGCTGGCAGGGGCCCTGGCTATTGCAGAGAACATGAGTAGAAATGTCGCGAACCTCCAGATTGAACATGCAGACTCAGATGTAAGTGATCATGTTACTATCAGTTTGGGGGTTACCTCGGTCATACCGGTGCAAAATTTAGACGTTGGCTGCCTCGTTCAGCAGGCAGATAAAGCCTTGTACGCTGCCAAAGAACAGGGGCGTAATCAGATACGGTTTTTCTCAAGTAAGGCTCTTGCAGGTAAGCGAGCCTGCGAGACTCCGAAATGACCGATATGTCATTCCCGAGTGCTTTTGTCGGGAATCCAGCAAAGGCGCCGTCATTCCCGAGGTAGTTGTCGGGAATCCATTGTTGTAAATTCAACCTGTTATGGATTCCCGCCTACGCGGGAATGACAAAAATGAGGACTGGAAGTAGAGATCAGAAATCCCGCATGAGTGTGTATGGGTTTGACTATTTAGGAAAATAATTACTAACCCCCACGAAAGGAGAATCATAATGGCAACAACTAAAAAAACCATCGAAGAGAAAACGATCTGGGATGATGCCCGGCAGATGCTGCGCAAGGCGGAACGAGACGGGGTTGAAACTGCCTGGGACCGCCTGGAACACCAGACTCCTCACTGTACATTCTGCGAAAGCGGCCTTTCCTGCCGAAACTGCACCATGGGGCCTTGCCGAATCAGCAAGAAAGCCCCTCTGGGGGTCTGTGGCGCCGATGCCGATGTGATCGTGGCCCGCAACTTTGGCCGCTTTGTGGCCGGGGGCTCTGCCGGCCATTCCGATCATGGCCGTGACTGTATTGAGGCCCTGCATGCCGTGGCCCACGGACTGACCAAGGATTATACCATCAAGGATGAAGCCAAGCTGTTCCGCATTGCCGGTGAGTTGGGAATTGCCACCGAAGGACGCCCAATCCTTGATGTTGCCAAGGATCTCTGTGATGTCTTTTATGCCAATTACGGCAGCCTGCTGGAGGAGCTTTCTTTCTTATGCCGGGTTCCGGAAAAACGAAAGCAGATCTGGCGAAATCTTGGCATTACCCCCCGTGGCGTTGACCGTGAGATTGCCGAGATGATGCATCGCACCCATATGGGTTGTGATAACGATGCCGCCAACACCATGCTGCACAGTGCCCGCACCTGTCTGGCCGATGGCTGGGCCGGATCGATGATCGCCACCGAGATTTCCGATATTCTCTTCGGCACGCCCAGCCCCAGAAAGTCGAAAGTGAACCTTGGCGTTATCAAAGAGGATCAGGTCAACATCCTGGTGCATGGCCATAACCCCATTGTCTCCGAGAAAATTGTCGAAGCGGTCAACGACCCGGAACTCATCGCCCTGGCCAAGGCAAAAGGAGCTGCCGGCATCAACCTGGCCGGGCTTTGCTGTACCGGTAATGAGTTGATGATGCGCCAGGGCATTCCCCTTGCCGGCAACCACCTGATGACTGAGCTGGCCATCGTCACCGGCGCAGTCGAACTCATCGTCGTTGATTATCAGTGCATCATGCCGAGCATGGTCACGATTGGCAATTGCTACCATACCAAGATGGTCACCACCGCCGACAAGGCGAAATTTACCGGGGCCGAGCATGTAAAATTTGAGATGCACAACGGGATGGCGCAGGCGCGCAAGGTTGTCCGCATGGCCATTGAGCGTTTTCCCTTACGCAATAAAGCGCGGGTTGAAATTCCCCAGGGACCGATTGACATGGTTACCGGTTTCTCCAACGAAACCCTCCTGGCAGCCATGGGCGGCACCCTGACGCCACTCATTGAGGCGATCAAGGCCGGGAAGGTCAGAGGCGCAGTGGCCATCGTCGGCTGCAACAACCCCAAGTACCAGCAGGATCACTGCAATGTCAACCTGGCCAAGGAGCTCATCAAAAAAGATATCCTGGTGCTGGTGACCGGTTGCATTACCAGCGCCACCGGCAAGGCCGGTCTTCTGGTGCCGGAGGCCATTGCGATGGCAGGGCCTGGTCTCAAGGAGATTTGTGGATCTTTAGGTATCCCGCCGGTCCTGCATATGGGCAGTTGTGTTGACAATGCGCGAATCCTGCAACTTGCCGCCCTCCTTGCCAATGAACTTGGGGTGGATATCTCCGACCTGCCTTTGGCCGGGTCATCCCCGGAATGGTATTCAGAGAAGGCCGCCGCTATTGGCTTGTACTGTGTTGCCTCCGGGATTTACACGCACCTCGGCCATCCTCCCAACATCACCGGCTCCGCAGTGGTGACCAACCTGGCCCTTGCAGGACTTGACGATCTGCTTGGCGCCTGCTTTGGTATTGAACCGGACCCATTCAAGGCTGCTGATCTCATTGATAAGCGGATCAGACAAAAACGCAAGGCCTTAGGACTTGGAGAATAACTCATGGAATCATTTGAGACGCTGGAGACATGCAGGAAAATAGAAGAGAAATGCGCGGTCATCTACTGGGAATGCAGCAGGCTGTTCCCCGAGGCCACCGATCTGTTCAGAGATCTTGCCATTGAAGAGGAAAACCACGCGGTCATTCTGAAACTGGCCCGGACGTATGTGAAGTATGAGAAGCTGCATGTCTCGCCAATCGCCCTGGAGCATATACGGGAGGCTGAGCAAGCTGTTGAGGCCATGCTGGAGGCATTGAAATCAGGGGCCTTGGCCCTGAAACAAGCCCTGGAGATGTCCCT
The DNA here is from genome assembly GCA_903887485.1 of uncultured Desulfobulbaceae bacterium. Classification (GTDB taxonomy): domain Bacteria; phylum Desulfobacterota; class Desulfobulbia; order Desulfobulbales; family Desulfocapsaceae; genus UBA2270. The sequence continues at coordinate 24,963 of CAISPV010000078.1, forward strand.
TGCCCTGGAACAGTCCACTGGTGAAAGTTATCTGCGAGACATGATGACGGGAAATCCGGGGTCAGAGATCATCGCGAAGCTTCAGGAAATGCTTGCTGACGAAGGATCTCATATAGAAAGGATCCAGGCTTTTATTGAGAAACAAGGAGTGCGTTGACAATGAATTGGAACCTGATGCCAGTCTTGGACCTGAAGATGGGCCTGAAATGGAAAACCATTCTCGGGCTGGGATTTCTTTTGACCGCAGCCCTTCTGCTCATGGGCGGGGTGATGCACTATCAGGGCATGCGGTTGGTCATCAATGAGCTGCTGGAAAAAACCGGGGGGAATATTGAAAAAGACACCCTGGAGATAGAGGAGTTTATAAAAAGCTCAAAGGATGACCTGATGGTCATGGCTAATACGCCGCCCATTTCGGGGCTCATCAGGGCCCGGGACAATGGCGGGATAGACCCGCTGACCGGAGATAAGACTGAATACTGGAATGCCCGCATGGTCCAGATATTCAGCGCATTCCTGCGCTATCACCCTGAATATTACCATCTTCGCTATCTTGACGAAAAAGGCAATGAGCTTGTCCGTGTTGAGCTGATAGGAAAGGAAATCAAGGTCACTCCGAAAGAAGAGCTCCAGAACAAGGCGCAATATCCTTATTTCACAGAGGCCATGAAGCTCAAGGAGAATGATGTCTATTATTCAGAGGTCAACCTGGACCGCGAACACGGCGTCATCTCAATACCCCATGCCTCGACATTCAGGATCTCGACCCCGGTGTATGACGCCCAAAAAAGGGTGCGGGGGATTGTTGTCGTCAATATAGTTCCCGAGGCCATGTTCGCAAAGATCAAGACCGAGACTGGCGGGACCAGGAAATATCTCATCAACCAGGACGGCTATTTTCTTGTCCACCCGGACAAATCAAAGGAATTCGGTTTTGACCTCGGCTTTGACTACAGGATCACGAAGGCGTTGCCTGAATTTGCGGAAGAAATGAAGGCGCAGGATTTCAACGTTAAATACCATGCAGCAGAAAACCATATAGACAGCTTCAAAAAGATATTCTTCGACTCTAAGAACAGGAACCGTTACTGGGCAGTAGTCCAACAAATTCCCGCAGCGCAGGCTTTTAAGAACATCTCCCGGGCCAGAAATATGATGTTTGTTGTCGGCTTTCTCATTATCGTTTCTTCGCTGATAATAATCACCTGGATTTTTACAAGAAGAATGGTAAGGCCGATACTGAAATTGGCTGCAGCCGTAACCAGAATTGAGCATGGCGACTTTGGCGCCAGGGTGCCGGAGGACGGGAGGAAGGACGAATTAGGATCGCTTGCCTTGTCGGCAAACAGGATGGCGGCCATTATTGAGAAAAACCTCAACGAACTCACCATTCTTAATAAAATCACGATCGCCGCGACTTCAACACTGTCTGTTCAGGTGATGTCTTATAGAGTACTTGATACCCTGCTCAATTCGGAATTATTCAACTTCGAGAAAAAGGCCGCGATTTTTCTGGCAGACGAAAAGACGCGCACGCTGAAGCTGGTGGCATCAAGAGGCTTCAGCAAAGAACATGAAGCGCTCGATGCCGTGGTCCCTTTCGGAGACTGCCTGTGCGGAATGGTGGCCGAAACCGGAGAACCGATAATCTCGGAAAGATGCTGCGATGATCCCCGGCACACGAGGAAATATCCCGGCATATCTTCGCACGGGCATATCATCCTCCCGCTGCAATCAGGCGAAACAGTGCTCGGGGTCCTTTCCCTCTATCTGCCGGCTGATACGAAAATAGCGCCTGAAGATATCAAGTTCTACCGACCCATTGCCCATGTGATCGCGGTCTCTCTCCAGAATGGCTTGCAGTTTGCGAGGATAGAGAAGCTCGAAAGTAAGCAGGGGCTGATCCTGAACTCGATGGGCGAGGGCCTCTATGAGCTGGACACCGAAGGCATCTGCACCTTCATCAACCCGACTGCGGCGCAGATGCTGGGCTATGAGAGTGGAGAACTCACCGGCGCCCTACTGCATGCCGTAACCCATCACACCCGGCCTGACGGCTCCGCCTATCCGCTGGAAGAGTGCAGGATCTACGCCTCTTTCAAGAAAAATGCCGTGCAGCATGTCGATGATGAAGTGTTCTGGCGAAAAGACGGCTCCAGCTTTCCGGTGGAATATACCAGCACGCCGATCCTGGATGCAAACAGCGCTGCCATAGGCGCCGTGGTGGTGTTCTCGGACATCACCGAGAGGAAGCAGTTGGAAGAAGCAGTAAACGAAAACTATGAGCGTTATCTCTCGCTGTATGAGGGCATTGATGATGCGTTGTTCGTGCATGAAATAAAAACAGATGGTACCGCCGGTAACTTTCTTGAGGTCAATATTATTGCCTGCCGACGTTTGGGATATTCGCGCGAGGAATTACTGGCAATGACCCCTGCGGATATAGATGCCCCGGAACCCGATACTGACCTGAACCCCGTTGTCGAACAGGTTATGACCGGCGAGAGTGTCACCTTTACTCAGATACACGTAACGAAAGACGGCAGACGCATACCGGTTGAAATCCGGTCACACATCTTTGAGCTGCATGGGCAAAGCGCGGTCTTATCATTGGCGAGGGACATCACTGAACGCAGGCAGCTGGAGGCTCGGGAGTACGCCCGAAGTCATATCCTGGAGGCTCTCACCTCTGGAAAATCACTTGCCTCGATTCTGGAACTCATCACTTACTCCATAGAAGCAGAGGATCCGGGAGCCCTCTGCTCGATTTTACTCATGGACAAAGAGGGAAAACATCTTCTGAATGGCGCCGCACCCAGCCTGCCGGATTTCTATAACCAGGCCATCCATGGCCTTGAAATCGGCGACGGCATCGGGTCCTGCGGCACAGCGGCGTTTACCGGACAGCGTGTGATTGTGGAAGATGTACTTACCCATCCTTATTGGCTCAATTTCCGGGATCTGACCCAGAAGGCAGGCCTGAGGTCCTGCTGGTCAGAACCGATTATTTCCTCCGAGGGCCTGATCCTTGGCACCTTTGCCATCTACCATCGCGACCCTCGGGTAGCCGACAGCAAAGACATCGAACGTATCAGAGTTGCGGCTGATTTTGCCCGCCTGGCCATCGAACGCATTCGCGCAGACCAAATGCTGCGCGAACGTGAAACGCGCTACCGTTCGCTGGTTACGGCCTCCGCCCAGATCGTGTGGACGACCAATGCTCAGGGAGAGGTGGTTGACGACCTCCCCACCTGGAGGGCTTATACCGGTCAGAGCCGGGAGGAGATCAAGGGCTGGGGTTGGTCAAACGCGGTGCATCCGGAGGACCGCGAGCGAACAGCTGCAGCTTGGTCTCACGCGGTAGAAGAACAAACTCTCTATGACGTCGAATATCGTATACGGAAAAATGATGGGGCATACCGCCTTTTCGTCGTACGGGGCGTGCCGGTGCAGGAAGAAGACGGCACCATTCGTGAATGGGTCGGCACCTGCACGGACATCACCGAACGCAGGCGCTCGGAGCAAATTATGAGCACCCGCCTGCTCTTGAACGACTTTGCGCCGTCGCACTCCATTAACGAACTCCTCCAAAAGGCCCTCGACGAAATCGAACTGCTGACCGGCAGTCAGATTGGATTCTTCCATTTTATGAATGCCGATCAACACACCCTGTCCCTGCAAAGCTGGTCAACGGCTACGTTGCAGAGCATGTGCAAGGCGGAAGTCAAAGAACGTCACTATGACATGGAGAAGGCCGGAGTCTGGGCGGATTGTGCTCGTCAACGCCGCCCTGTCATCCACAATGATTATGCAGCACTTCCTCATCGCAAGGGATTGCCTGACGGACATGCGCCTATCATCCGTGAAATGGCCGTTCCCGTTTTTAGGGGAGATTCCATAGTTGCGATCCTGGGAGTGGGGAATAAGCAACAGGACTATGGCGCAGGTGATGTCGAGGCGGTATCATTGCTGGCTGATCTGACATATGACATCATCGAACGCAAGCACGCGCAAAAGGCAATTAAGGAGTATGCGGCGACCCTTGAGGTTAAAGTCAATGAACGGACAAGTGAGCTTAAGAATGCAAAAGACCGGCTCTTTGCACAGAAGGAGAAACTGCGCGCCACCCTGGACAACATGCTGGACTGCGTCATCACCATCAACGACCAGGGGGTTGTCCAGTCCGCCAACCTGGCCGTGCAAAAGGTGTTAGGCTACTCCTCGGAAGAACTCGTCGGCCACAACGTCGCCAAGCTCCCTCCCGAGCCCCACCGCAGCAATCATCATGAGTATATCGCCCGCTACCTGCGCACCAATGATCCGCACATCATCGGCATCGGCCGCGAGGTGGAAGGGCAACACAAGGACGGGCGGCTGATCCCCCTGGAACTGTCGATCAGTGAGTTTACCGTGCACGGGCAACGTTTCTTCACCGGCATCCTGCGTGATATCAGCGAGCGGAAACGGTTCATCGTCGATCTGAATCAGGCCAAGGAGGCTGCAGAAGCTGCCAACCGGGCCAAGTCCGACTTTCTCGCCAACATGTCGCATGAGCTGAGGACCCCGCTGAACGCGATCATCGGCTTTTCCGATATTATGACAACCGGCCTGACCGGTCCTCTGACCGATGAGCAGGCCGATTTCCTGAATGATATCGGGAGCAGCGGCAAGCATCTGCTGACGCTCATCAACGACATCCTCGACCTTTCCAAGGTGGAGGCAGGGAAGATGGAGCTTGAAACAAGCGAATTCGAGGTGAAGGAGCTGATCGAGCGGTGCCTGGTGATGTTCAAGGAAAAGTCCCTGAAACATGGCATCCATGTCGAGTACACCGTTGAAGACTCTCTGGAGACCATTATTGCCGATGAGATGAAGCTGAAACAGGTTATCGTGAACCTGCTGAGCAACGCCTTTAAGTTTACGCCGGATGGGGGGAGTGTGCGTGTGGGTGCGAGAAGGGTTTTGAGTTTGGAGCCCACTCCCCTCAGTCCTTCCTTGTCAAGGGGGGATATGGAGGGTGATTTCGTCGAAATCAGCGTCGCCGACAACGGCCCAGGGATCAGTGAGGCGGACATTCCGAGGCTGTTTCAACCGTTTCAGCAGCTTGAAACGAAGTTGAACACCAAGAAACCAGGCACCGGGCTCGGATTGAATCTCTGTAAAAAATTTGTTGAGCTGCATGGCGGCAGGATATGGATCGAGAGCGAGGTCGGGAAGGGGTGCAGGTTCCTCTTTGTGATCCCGACATTGAAAAGTAGATAAATCAGGAAAGGAGCAGGTATGGCGGAGACAATTCTTATCGTTGATGATAATGCAATGAATCGTAAACTGTTCAGAGTCCTGCTGGAGAAATCCGGCTACGAGGTCGTTGAGGCGGAAGACGGTAAGGAAGGGTTTGACTTGGCGAAGAAAGTCATCCCGTCCCTGATACTGATGGACATCCAGATGCCCGGCATGGACGGCATAACCGCCTTGAAGGCCATTAGGGAAATGGATGCTACCAGGGAAATTCCCGTGATCGCCCTTACCTCATATGCCATGCAGGGCGACCGGGAGCGCTTTTTGGCTGAAGGGTTTGTTGATTATATATCAAAGCCCATTGATGGCAAACTCTTCCTGGCAACCGTAAGGAACACCCTGGCGCAATATCACGGCTGATGCCCAGGTATTCAGAAAAGATCATTTAACCGCACGAATCGGAGAGGACGGAAAAGATATGCATCCATATAAACAAAAAATACTGTGCGTCGATGATGAACCGCTGAATTTGAAGGTACTTGACAAGCTGCTGGTCTCTCATGGTTACGAGGTGATCAAGGCAGAGGACGGTGAAGCGGCCCTGAAGACGATCGGGGAAAACAGCGTTGACCTCGTACTGCTCGACGTGATGATGCCGAGGCTCGACGGATTTGAGGTCTGCAGGAGGATCAAGGGGGACGAACGGCTCCGCAACATTCCGGTCGTCATGATTACGGCGCTGTCGGCGAAGGAGGATCGGATCAAGGGTATCGAGGCGGGGGCCGAAGATTTCATCTCTAAACCGTTCGATCAGGGGGAGGTCCTTGCCCGGGTGAGAATGCTGCTCAAGATGAAGACCTTGAATGACCGTCTCAGTCACGCCTACGAAGAGATCAACAATATAACGAACTTCGGCGAGGCAAGCATCCTCTCCTTTGATCCGTTGACGTTTACTTTTCTGGCGAAGGTGGATGCCATTGTCAACCAGATCATCCGGAAAAAAGCCGATGCGGTTGATAAACCACAATTAGTCATCGTTGGCGTGCCTGATGAGGGCCAGACGTGGCAATGGTACCAGTATGAATATGTGTTGAATACCCTGAACAGGACCCTTCTCACCGTTGATATCCAGCAGGGCCGGGGGAAAACAGGGAGCTCGAAGACCGCTTTTTACAACGAGAACGACCTTGATCAATCAGAAATCCAATCAGTTGTCAAAATGTTTGGGCCACTGCCGATAACGGTATCCAACATGACCTGCTACCTGAGTGAAGCGCTGCACATCTTTGCCGTGAATTACGGCAGAGAGGTCACCCATTATGATGCCTCGGTATTGAAAAGCTTTGTGATGCAGAGCCTGTTCATGAAGTCCCTTTCCGGCCAGATACGCGAGACCGAATCCGCCTTTGAATACACGGTCTACGCCCTGGCCAGGGCCTCTGAGGCCAACGACGAGGATACCGGCAATCACATCCTGCGGGTGGGTGAGTATTGCGCCCTCCTTGCCGGAAAACTCGGCTTGTCCGACAAGTTCAGCTCCACCATCAGAGTGCAGGCCTTGATGCACGATGTGGGGAAGATCCATATTCATCCGGATATCTTGAAAAAACCCGGCAAGCTCACCGACGAGGAATTTGCGCAGATGAGGAAACACCCGGTCTACGGCGCCAAGATCCTCGGCTCCCATCCGCGCCTTGCCATGGCGGCGGAAATCGCCCTGTCGCACCACGAACGGTGGGACGGCGGCGGCTATCCGAAACGACTCGCCGGTGAACAGATTCCCATCGCCGGCCGGATCACCAACCTTGCCGACCAGTACGATGCCCTGCGCAACGCCAGATGCTACAAGCCCGCCTTTGACCATGCAAAGGCCTACGATATCATCACCGTAGGCGACGGCAGGACCATGCCCAGCCATTTCGACCCGCAGGTGCTGGCGGTCTTTCAGGAAAATGGTGCGGAGTTTGAAGCCATCTACGAGCGGTTCAAGGGATGAAGACTGTTCCATCCTTGTCGCCCTTGGACAGGCTCAGGACTCAGGGCAAATGGGGAAGCAAAAAAGTCTTCTCCTCTTTGGAGGGGGAGGGGATAATATTGAGGTATGAAATCCCCTCCTCTGGCAAGGACAGCCCCTTCCCCCTTTTTTTTAGGGGGAAGGTTGGGATGGGGTTTTTTCCCCCAAGGCTGCCCCCCACCCTAACTCCCCGAAAAGCACGGGGGGTTAGGGGACTTTCAGGAGGTGGCTCCCCCATTGAGGCGGAACTTATTGAAAACCTTCTCTCTTGCAGGGGGAAAGGTTAGGATAGGGGGAGCAGAGTTAGCGGCGTTGCCATAAGAAACCGCTGAATTGAGCTTCTCCCACCCCCCAGTCCCCTTCCCGTAATAGGGAGGGGGAGCTTAGCTTGTGATAACCAACGCCTGGAGGTTTTTGTGCCCAGAAAAAACATATTTCGCTATCTCGTTCTTTTCCTCTGTGTCGAGGCGGTGCTTTCCGGCCTGCTCTCTTTTGGCAAGCAACAGGCCGAAGAGCGTTACATCGCCACCGTACTCGAACAACACCGGCGCCAATACGCCGCCATCCTGGAGTCCTTCAGTCGGCTGGCCCGTTTCGTGGCGGGCGAGACCTTTCTCCAGCCGGAGGCGGCGGCGATGTTCGCCGAGGCGGCACAAGATAAGGGGCCGGGCCGTGACCGTTTGCGCACCCGGCTCTACACCCATCTTCTTTCCTCTTACAACAATATCACCCCTCAGGGGTTCCGGCAGGTCATTTACACCTTTGCCGATGGAATCTGTTTTTTGCGGATGCACACGCCCGAGCGTTATGATGACCAGATCTTCGCGGTCCGCCCCGCGCTGCGCCTGGCCCATACCGAGAAACGCTTCGTGCAGGGCTTTGAGCTGGGGAAGTGGTATCATGCCTTCCGCTATGTCTTTCCGGTGCAGCATAATGGGGAATATCAGGGAATCGTAGAGCTTGGCGTGCCCTTTTACGCGGTCAGTCAGGCCTTGCAACAGGTGTACGAGGAAGAATATTCCCTGATCCTCAAAAAAGAGGCTTTGGACAAGGTGCTCTTTACCGGCTCCGAACTCAACTACCAGGACAGCCAGGTTGCTCAGGGATATCTCCAGGAAAAAGCCGATGTGGCGGCAAATGCCAGGCAGCATAAAGGGCATCTTTCCGAGGAGGTGCTGGTGGCGCTCAATGCCGAGATTCGATCAAGGATTGCCATGGATCTGGCAAGCGGCGAGGCTTTTGCCCGTGCTGTCCGGTCAGATGGCCAGGACTATCTGGTCACCTTTCTCTCCGTGTCCGACGTGGAGGGGCACAGGATAGGCTACATCATTGCCTACGGCAAGGAGCCGACCCTGGCCTCCATCCGGCATGGCTATCTCGTCGCCCAGCTCCTGACCACGGTGCTGCTCATCCTCCTGTTTGGACTGCACTGGCGGGCCACCAGGAAGATTACCGCCCAGCTCAACCTTCAGCTGCAGATCATGGAGGCCATCCCCCTCCCCATCTGCCTGAAAGACCTGGTCGGGGTTTTCACCAGCTGCAACCAGGCCTTTGCCGAGCTGTTCCGTCTGCCCCGAGAAAAGATCATCGGCCGGCGCAGCGCCGACCTCATTGATCCACAGGCTGCCGCGCAGCACCAGGCCCTTGAGGAAAAGGTCATTGCCTCTGGAAAAAATCAGCAGGAAGAGTTGCGCCAGCCCTATTTGGACGGAACCAGTCGCGACCTGCTGGTGGTCAAGGCGCCGTTTATTGACGAGAAGGGCAGGATTGTCGGGGTCATCGGTTCCGCCGTTGACATCACCGAACAGAAACGAAGCGCGGCGGAGATCGAAAGGTCCCATGCCGAGCTGGACCAGATCTTCAACACCGCAGCCAACGGCATGTGGGTGGTTGATACCAACTTCACTGTATTGCGGGCCAATAAAACCTTTTATACGCTCACCGGTCTGAGCGAGCAGGAGGTGATCGGCCGGAAATGCCATGAGGTTTTCCCCGGCGCTTCCTGCGAGAGCGGCCAGTGCCCTCTTGCCTCCACCCTCCTGGCGCCGCGACGGATGGAGATCGAGTTGACCAAGGTGCTCCCCTCGGGCCGCAAGCTTGAGTGCGCCGTTACCTCCCACCCCCATTACGGCCCCAGTGGCGAGCTCCTCGGCATTATCGAGGATTTCAAGGATATCACCCGCTACAAGGAGTTGGAGCAGCTTCTCCGGGAGACCGCTATTACCGATGAGCTGACCGGGCTGTTCAACCGCCGCGGGTTCCTGACCCTGGCCGAGAAGCAACTGGGCACCGCCCTGCGGACCGACCACGATATATTCTTGATCTTTGCCGACCTGGACAACATGAAAACGATCAACGATACCCTGGGTCATGAGACCGGGGATCTGGCCCTGGTCACCGCAGCCACGATCTTGCGGGCCACCTTCCGCCAGGCCGATGTCCTTGCCCGCCTGGGCGGCGATGAGTTTGCCGTCTTAGTCTCCTGCCAGCCTGGAACAGAGAGCGAACAGGTCATTCTCTCCAGGCTGGAGGAAAACATCGCTCAGGAAAACAAGGATAAGGAGCTGCCGTTTTCCATTGCCATCAGCTTTGGTGTGGCTCAGTTTGCACAGGATGAAACCCTGGAACAGGTCATGATCAGGGCCGATGAGCTGATGTACGAGAGCAAGAGCAGGAGAAAGGGGGGCGCTCGGAACAGCGGGCAAGTCCCCTCCCTGGCAGAGAAGGAGTAGGCTGGTGGACAACTCCTTTGCCCCTGCGGGAGAGAGACTTGCAACAACTTCTTGTATTGGTAAACCTTTCCCTCACCCCGCCCCTCTCCCAAAAGGAGAGGGAGTTTTCTCCCTTCTCCCTGAGGGAGAAGCAACTGTGTTCAAAGTCAAGCAGTTATTGTTTTCAAATGCAGCGGATTCCATTTTTTTCCTGATTTCAGGATTGCGTTAAGGATAACAAGCAACTTATGCATACATGCAACCAGAACTACTTTTTTGGGCTTCCCTTTGGCGAGCAGGCGTTCGTAAAAGGGCTTGATCACAGAATTGTAGCGTACCGCACTCAAGGCCGCCATGTATAACATACTGCGTACATCAACTCTGCCACCCCAGGTAAACCGTTTGCCTTTGTGTCTCCCGCTATCGCAGTTTAACGGCGCAACACCTACGAGCTTGCTGATTTGTTCGTGGGTCAATAACCCTAACTCAGGCAATGCTGCCATCAGGCTGGCCTGCGTCCCAATACCGATCCCCTTGAAATCCTTAAGCAAAGACAGTTTGTCAGCAAAGTGGGCTTGGAGCAGACCATCTATGTTACTGTCAATCCCGGCAAGCTGCTTATTGATAACCTTGCGCACCGTTTCGATACTCTTGCGTTGGCTCTTGTGGCTTATCGCCAACCGATTGTCCTCTGCGACTCGCATTGTGATTAATTGGCTGCGTCGGGTCAGCAGCGCCTGCAACGCAACTTGTTGGGCGTCAGGCAATTTCATCAGCAAGCGCTCACGGCGATCCGACTGGTGCAGCGTTCGGGCAAAGTGGCTCAGGACACGGGCATCAATGGCATCGGTC
>CAISPV010000079.1 GCA_903887485.1 uncultured Desulfobulbaceae bacterium
CGTTGCCGATGATCCATCTCGGTGATTTGAACTAACAATTTAGAAAAGGACTCGTTCTCCATGGTTCCCTCCTTCTTGTGATATATCAAAAAGATAAGAACCATTGCTTATTTTTCAACACTTAACGGGAACAGAGCCATTTTTTAACGGTAATCGGTATGGCTGGAGAGCCGACATAGAAAACCAATATCTCTGCGGGACTCTTTCCTGTGTTCTTTCCGTAATGCCATTTATTCACGACCTCAACGATTGGATCTCCAGCCTTGAGAAGCAAGCTCTTATCGTCTTCGGTTATGACAGTGAGCTCTCCACTTAAGAGTACACCGGCATTTATCACCGGATGTTTATGCAGAGGCAAAGTTGTTCCTGCTGGAATCGTTATTCGCAAAATCGTCACTTCAGGCATGTCTTTCGGGTATGAAGGCAGTTGAGTTCCGTCCCAGCTTGAGCTTGCCTTCGCCAATGTAGCAACCGTGATGCCAGTGGAATCATCAGCTTGAACAGCGCTTGAGAGCAATAATACCAACCATAAACCGAAAAACAGTCTCTTCATGCTTGTTCCTTTCATTCAAAAACGTGGTCTGTCCCCAATTACCCGGCAGCTGCCTGTCCCAGAACCTGATTCCTGCCGAAGGGGAGGAGAGTTAAAAGCGAAACCCGATGCCGGCCAATGCCACATCCGTGTCCAGGTCATAGTTCGTGGCAATTCTGTTCCAGGACAAGCGGATAACCCACGATGGCCGAATTTGATAAGCGGCAGAGATGGTGATAACACCGGCAACAATCGCATCGTCATCATCTCCGTCTTGCGGATTTCGGCGATTGTTGAAGGCGAGGTAAGGTCCGCCCCCGACGCCAATGGTCAGCCGGTCATCGAAAAAGGGCCGAACGAGCCACAGTTCCGTCATCAGCCCGTACCGCTTTATGGGTCCTAAATCCCCTTCGTTCAAGCATCCTGCTGTCCAATCTACATAGCGCCCTAAACTTCGCCGGTACTCCACCATCAAGGCCGTCGCATTTTCCCGATCAAAGCTGTTTAAAATCGTCCGCCCTCCAAGAGCTGTGATCTCATTGGGACGTTCGTTTTCAGCTCCGGAAGATATTGCCGGCCCCTGATCCATTAAGAGAGGAACCTCAAATTGATATCCAATTCCTGCCCATATTGAAAAGGTATCGATGCTCTGTGGTGTTTCAATCACGTTTGACTGCACAGAGAAAAACCATTGTTTGTCGAGATGCCATGTGGCGGACAAACTGGCAGCCAGGCCCAGGCCGTGCAAATCCTCGTAAGACGTTTCTTCCTGTACCCGTTTTGTATCGTAATACAGGTAAGGACCGATTCCGGCCGCCAGAACAAGCCGTTCATCAAGGGGTTTGATGCGGGTCAAGAGCTGCAAGGTCTGGCCGTCTCGATGATGATCGTCAAAATGCCCCTCGTTGAGCCAGGTGAAAGTCACGGCCCAATTTTCATTCAGGTCATGCAAATATTGGGCAGCCCAGGAATAGGTCTGTTCCTTCGAATCCATTTCCTGAACAATTCCACGGAAAATGCGGACCTCCTGGGCAAGGGCCTCATGATCTTTCAGGGGAACAACGAATAAGAGACTCAAAAAAATCGATATGCCAAGTGTTCTCATCAATCTCCATTCTTGTTTAAAAGATATTTACTATGGGTTAAAAAAAGAGGTTATTTCTTGAAAATCCAGAACAGGATCGACAGAACCACAGAAATGACAATACACGTGGTCAGGGGAAAGTAAAACTTAAAATTCCCGGACTTGAAGACAAAATCACCTGGCAACCGGCCCAGATTTAATTTTTGAAACAATGGCCAGCAAAGGCCAAGGATGACGAGGATGATGCCGATGGTGATCAGTGTTTTTGCCATGTTCTGCCTCTTCAATGACAAGCTGCCGGCAATAGAAAGGTATACACCAGGCCATTAAAATTGGTTATTCTGGATTAAGCGTACTTGAGTTTTGACCAAAAAAAAACGGTGGGCTGGTTATTCCTCCACTGCTTTCTGGATGGCCTTAATCAACATTGTCTTGCTCATTTCTCTGCCAGCAGGTCGGTCGTGATCTGCCAGTTTTCCTGAACGTCTTCGGGCACCTCGATATCATCAAGTATCGGATATTTTAGTGCTTTTACTTCTTACTTCATCATTTGCTCCTCTTCAGGCGCTGGAACGGCAGGCGGCACCGGTTGCCGTTCCAGCGCGAGGTAACCGCTGATCCTCGCGACGGCAAGCAGCAGAAAAACGAGTGAAAGGATCTGTCGGGTTTCATTTGAAGTCTCTTTTGTCGAAACTCTGGACAGTGCCTCTTATCCCATAATCACCCTGTTTCGGCCCGATTCTTTGGCTGAATAGAGCGACTCATCAGCGCGTTGGACAAGATCCTGATCTCTTGCCACATCAAGTTCCGGGTATGAGGTGATCCCGACGCTGATCGTGACACGGATTATCTGGTCTCCGTCTGCCACCGACGTCTCTTCCACCATACGCCGCATCCTCTCTCCAACAGTGTGAGCGTTTTCCTTTGAAGCAGCAGGGAGGATGACCAGAAATTCCTCGCCGCCGTAGCGCATGAGAATGTCCCCTTCGCGAATGGCTGAACGCGCTGTTTTCGCAACCTGGATGAGGACCCGGTCGCCGGCGAGATGACCGTAGGTGTCGTTGACCTTCTTGAAATGATCGATATCGAACATCATGACCCCAAGGGGCCCAGTCGCGCGGACCGCACGGCTGAACTCCTCGTGCAGCCTCGCCATTCCGAAACGACGGTTATAGACCCCGGTAAGAGGATCGAGGGCGGCCAGCCTCTGGAGGCGGTCATGGGTCAGAGCGTTATTGAGGGCGAGCGCCATCCCCTGACGGAACAGATTCAGCCGCGCCCTGACTTCATCCGTGAAACCGCCGGCACTGGCCAGGATAATCACGCCAAGAGGGACACCCTTATATAAAACCGGATCTATAATTATCTCATGTGGCCGGAAATCGACCAAACTCTCCTCAATAACAACACCTTCGGGCAACGTTACCCTCACCTGTTTTTCAGTCTGCAGGGCACGCCGGACGTGATCGCTGGTCAGAACATTTTCAGGAGAGCGGATCCCTTGTGACACTGAGACCTTCATCTCGCCTTCTGCTGCAATCAAAATGGCGCCTGCACTTGCATCCGTATGCTCAAGCAATTGCTGAAGGGCCTGGTTCGTTAAGATATCAAGTTCAAGATGACTGGTAAGCATCTCTGTAAAGGAACGGACAGCGGTATCGTTCCGGTGTGAAAATGCCAGGGATTCGATGAGATAGTTGAAGGCCTTTCCGCTTTCGCCTATCTCATCTTCTGAATCCACATGGATGAAGCAGGCCTCAGGCGAACATTGCCATGTGTCTCCGCTTATTGAGATCTCCCTGAGGTTTGTTTCAACAAGTCGCATGCGGTCTGCCAGCATGCGCAGCCTGCTGCCGACGACCTTCCGGGCCAGCCAGATATTTACACCGCCGACGATAAATCCCGCGGTCATGCAGGCCGCAAAAAACAACGGAGTCAGCGCCTGTTCCGTAGGCACACCCATTATAACCACAAAAAAGGGGAAGACGATGCCCATGATAAGGCCGAGCCCTATCATCCAGATGGCGAGGTCGGTAAATACTTTACGGGTCAGACGAATCATGGCACTCCTTCTTTTGATCGGGAATTATCTTCACCAAGCGGAAAACGCGTTTCCGCCGCCTCCCTCATTCGCAAGTGAATCAGGATTACGCAACAACCGATCCGAGTCTTGATCAACGCCTGTTCTTTTTTAAGGATCCTGGCTATCTTGATCTCAGGATTTGTGACAACAACCTACCAAGCGAACCTGGAAAACTGCAAAAGGATCTCTCTCATTATTTTCTTGCAGAGATTGACCCAAGTCAAGGGGAAAGGAAGTTTTTCTGTTATACTCAGGGCATAACAAAAAGGAACTCAACCAATCCATATCCCTGAACCTTTTCCCGATGAGGACATCAAAATGAAAATACTACGCAAGATTATCAAAATAGATGAAGAACTCTGCAACGGCTGCGGCCTCTGTGTACCGGACTGCGCCGAAGGCTCCCTGCAGATCATTGACGGCAAGGCCAGGCTGGTAGCCGACAAGCTCTGCGACGGCCTGGGCGCCTGCCTTGGTTCCTGCCCCACCGGCGCCCTGCAGGTCATCGAGCGTGAGGCCGAGGATTTCAGCGAAGAGGCCGTAGAAGAATTCCTGGCCCAGAAGAAAAAACAGGAGGCTGCCCTGGCCAGCCCCAGGGTCTCCGGCTGTCCATCGGCCCGGCTCCAGACCTTTGCCCCGCAGACCCCGTGCCAGATGGCCAACAAGCCGTCTCTCGCCGTCACCGGCGGCACCTCAGCCCTGAGCCACTGGCCCATCCAGATCCGGCTGGTTCCGCCAACCGCCCCTTTCCTCCAGAATGCTGACCTGCTGGTGGCCGCCGATTGCACCGCCGTCTCCGCCCCCAATTTCCAGACGGACTTTCTGACCGGTAAGGTAGTAATGATGGGCTGCCCCAAATTTGACGATGCCCAGAGCTATGTCCAGCGTTTTGCCGATATCATCGCCACCTGCAATCTCAACAGCCTGACCATCCTGATCATGGAAGTCCCCTGCTGCTCCTCCATGATCGGCATCATCAAACAGGCAATGGAACAGGCCGGAAAAACCGTACCGGTTGAACAAATCACCCTCTCCACTCGGGGCGAAGTGATTGGCCGCAGCAAGTGGTAAGAAAGGTGGAAGGCTGAAGGCTGAAGACTGAAGGTTTTTAAGGACAAAAAAAGTGGAACTATACAAAAATACGCCCCTTGAAATGGCGTGTGCCAAGTATCGCGTGATACTTATAGTCTTCAGTCTTCGGTCTTCCGCCTTCGGTCTTCGGTCTTCAGTCTTCAGCCTGCTTTCCTTCATCCAGCACCTCTCTGACCATCTGGGCAAGTGTTGTTATATCGACAGGTTTCATGGCATATTTTTTAATGCCAATCGCCAAGGCCTCTTCTTTCGTCATAACCGAGCTGTAACCCGAGCACAGGATAATCGGCATCTCCGGCTTTATTTTCATGATCTCTTGAGCCAGTTCAAAACCGGACAGATCGGGCATGGTTTGATCGGTTATAACCAGGTCAATTTCGTCTGCATGGGTGCGAACTTGCGCCAGCGCCTCTGCACTGCTTGTTATCGCTGTAACCTTGTAGCCAAGTCGTTCTAAAATCAACTTATTCATCTTAGCAATGACAGCTTCATCATCCACAACCAGAATCCGCTCTGTTCCTCTGGGCATATCTTTGATCTCGGTTGTCACAGCAACGGCAGCAGTCTTTTCCAGGGCCGGGATGTAAACATGAAAAGCAGCCCCTTTGCCAGGTTCACTCTCCACCTCGATAAATCCATGCAGGGCCTTAACGATTCCGTGAACAACCGCCAGCCCCAGGCCACTCCCCTTGCCCACCTCTTTTGTCGTAAAATAAGGCTCAAAAATTCGGGCCATTGTTTGCTTGTCCATGCCGCGGCCTGTGTCTTGAACGGATAACTCGATAAAGGGACCAGGGGTGACATCACTTTCAACAATGTCTTCTTGACGTATCTCTTTACGACATAATTTGACCGTCAAGGCGCCCTTTTCATTTTCCATGGCATGACAGGCATTGGTGCAGAGATTCACCACGATCTGGTGAACGCTCGTCGGATCTGAGAGGATGGAGCCACTTTCCGGATCAATGCGTTCCTCTATGGAAATCGTGGTTGGCAGTGTTGACCGCAACATCTTCAAGGCCTCTTTGACAATCAAATGGGGTTGAAAAGGTTGCCGTTGCTGAGCTCCCTTGCGGCTGAAGGTGAGAATCTGTTTGACGAGTTCTGCGGCCCGCCTGCCTGAGCTGATGACTTGCTCAATATCCTTTCTTGCCCTGCTGTCCTCCGGCAGATCGTGCAAGGAAAGCTCTGAAAAACCAAGAATAGCAGCGAGGACGTTGTTGAAGTCATGGGCAATGCCGCCGGCCAGGGTGCCAACGGCCTCCATCTTACGGGATTGAAAAAGTTTCTCCTCCATTTTCTTCTGCTCAGTTATATCCCTGGCAACGTGGATAAGATATTGCAGTTCCCCATTCTCCGAGGGCATTGCGGCAGAGGAGACCTGGAAGGTCTTTCCCAGATTTTCATGTTTGATGACATTGGTATGGCTTTCAACATCGTGCAGTGTCTCCACCAGAGGACACCCGGCGCAGGGTTGTGAGATGCCGGTGAAGACTTCATAACAGTGTTTGCCTTCCAATGCTCCTGGCTCTGCCTGAAAAAACTTGTGGGCGGCATTATTGGCCTGGACGATGCGCATATTTTTGTCCTGAATGGTGACAATATCGGGCATCGCATCAAAAGTTTTCTTCCATTGCTCCTTGGCGGTGCGCACCTCAATCTCGGTAAGTTTCTGCTTGGTGAAATCACTAATGACGATGCGGCAACCAGCAGCGCCATCAGTTTCCAGCGCCGAGAGTGCCTGGAGATGCGCCCAGAACAAGGAGCCATCCGCACGCACCATCCGCAACTCGCAGACCTGGGGTTCTCCCGTCTCAGAGAGCTGTTGGCGATGAAAGTAGTAGATATCCTGATCTGCGGAGAAGATAAAGTGGGAAAGCGGCCGCTTCAGCAGTACACCTCGGGCCACGCCCAGCAAAGTGGCAATGGTGAGATTGGCCTCGACAATGAGCCCCTGTGGACTGAGGCTCAGATAGCCCGCCGGGGCTAGATTATAGAGGTCGAAGTAACGTGCCCGCTCGGTTTCCAGATTATGCTCGGTAATGCGTAATTCCTCGCTCTGCATCTCCAGCTCGATCTGATGCACCCGCAGTTCATGAAGGAGTTGCTTCGCCACCTCGGGCGATACTTCTTCATGAACTATGATCTCATCTTCCCGGACCTTTTCTTCTGCCCGTTTACGCAGCTCCTGGGCTGATTCACTGGGTGTTCGCGCCATGGCCTGCCCCCCCCCCCCCCTAATGGTTTTTTGTTTTTTAGGTTGTTTAGCACTGTTACGCGCTGTTTCTATAGCAAAGTTAACCCTGCTTATTTATAGCCTCTCACACCCTGCGGCTCCCTGTCAAGAAGAGCCGACACTACCTCCTCACCCTACCCCCCCTGTTGGGGGAGGGGAATTTTTTTCGTATGGTCAGTCTCAAGCCCTGGGGCGACTCAGAGACAACGACGCCCAAGGCCTGCAGAAGCTGGAAGAGCGGACGGCCAAAGAGAAAAAGCTCGTTGGCTAGAGACAGATTATATGCCTGCACCACCCGATTGCGGAAGGCAATATCGATATTGACCTGATTTTCCAGTGCTCGCAAGACGCTTTCATCTTGACCTGCGAGCGATTTCTCCACCTCGCCCATATCAGGACCGGGGCAGGCCAGCTCATACTCAAGCACCAATGGCCGGAGCGGGTCTCCTTCCTGCAGGATATCCAGACGCCTGAGCAGATCCTGACCGACAAGGGCCAGGGTCTCCTCTGGCTGCCAGCACTTCAACACCCCGCAGGCCATGGGCCGATTCCCGTAGATGGAGCACCCTTTGCTCGCAGGGTCATAATAACAGCAGCACCATTCCTGGCCGGTTCCCCGGATCTTCACCAATTCAGCAAGCACCGGCTCGATCCGATCAGAGAGCGGATTATAGGCCAGTTCGCCGCGCCGGATGGTAATCAGATCGCCAAGCGGCAGTTGACCACCCCGCACCAAGGCCAGATCCTGGCCATGCAGGGCCGGGCCGCCCTTCTGACAGCAGATGCCGCAGCGTTTACACTCTGTTTGTTGTTCCCTCTTCATAAATGAACCTGCACAACTATTTATAAATTTTTGCTATCAACTTTGAGCCTGAATTAAAAGAACTATCCCCTCTCCATGAGGGAGAGGGTGAGGGTGAGGGTGAGGGGGAAAGGCCTGATTTCAAACTCCTGCTGCCCCCTCATCCGGCCTTCGGCCACCTTCTCCCTCATGGAGAAGGAATTGTTGCGATGTTTTTTTGTGAATTTTTGCACCCATCAACGTACTAATTTTGCTATCAACTTTGAGCCTGAATAAAAAGAACTATCCCCTCTCCCTGAGGGAGAGGGTTAGGGTGAGGGGGAAAAGCCTGATTTCAAACTCCTGCTGTCCCCCTCATCCGGCCTTCGGCCACCTTCTCCCTCAGGGAGAAGGAATTGTTTCGATATTTTTGGTATCAAAGTACTAAAATTCAATCCTGAAACTGCACACACCCTCTTCCACCCGGCTCTGCACCTTGTAGCCGGAATGGTTGAATATCGCCTGCATCCGTTTGTTATCCCGCAGGACCTCGGCAGTAAAGCCGCTGATGCCGCCAGCCTTGGCAATGGTTATCAGATGGCGGAAGAGAAAGCTGCCCAACCCCTTATTCTGCCACTCATCCCGAATTATAAAGGCGACCTCGGCCATATTGGTGTGCTCATCGAGATAATAACGGCCAACGGCAATGATATCATCACCATAGGCCTCGGGTACAGTACCGACAATGGCCACATCCTTGCGGTGATCGACATAGACAAAGTTCTGGATCTGTTTCTGACCGAATCGCTGATTACGGCTCATGAACCGGTAATAACAGGTCTCTTTGGACAGATCGTAGAGCAGATCCCGCATCCGTGGCTCATCGGTTGGATGAATGGGCCGGAAGGTGATCTGGGTGCCATTGTCAAGCAGATAGCTGGTCTTCATCAGATCCAGGGAGGCGACCACAAATTTCCCCTCCACATCGGCAAATTCGCGGCGCAGATACCTGGCCTCGATGGCCTGTTTGAGAAGCTGCTCCCGGTGATCAGGGTGGGCAATGGAGACCAGGGCCAGGGTGCGATCCTGCACCGATTTGCCGTGCAGATAGGCCACTCCGTATTCGGTGACCACATAGTGAACCGTGCCCCGGGTGACCACCACCCCGGAGCCGCTGCTTAAGGACACCACAATGCGTGATTTTCCGTCTTTGGTGGTGGCCGGCATGACAATAATCGCCCGGCCGCCAGGCGATCTGGCCGCCCCGCGATTAAAATCCACCTGGCCGCCGATCCCGGAGTAAAAAACCCCCTCTTCAGAATCAGAGCAGATCTGGCCGGTGAGATCGATCTCAAGGGCCATGTTGATGGCAACCATTCGGTTCTGTTTCCCAATCACCGTCGAGTCATTGACATACTCGGTGGGCCGGAATGAAAACAGGGGGTTATCATTGACATAGTCGTAAAGCTTCTTGGTCCCCATGCAGAAACTGGTAACGATCTTACCCCGATCCGTTGATTTACGGGCCCCGCTCACCGCCCCCGACTTAATCAGATCAATGATATCATCGGTGATCAACTCCGTGTGGATCCCCAGATCATGCTTGTCGTACAGGGCATGCATCACCGCTTGGGGAACCCGGCCGACACCGGGAACCCGGCCCAGTCCGAACTCAATCGTGGCGCCGCTGGGGATGAGAGCCGCCACCAGTTCGGCAATCCGGGCGCTCACCTCGTGCACCGGTTGCGATTCGCGCTCCAAGAGGGGCACGTCGGCCGGCACCAGGATATCGAGATCAGCGACATCAATCAGGCTGTCGCCACGGGTCCAGGGCATCTGCGGATTGACCTGGGCAATCACCAGCGAGGCATTCTCAGCGGCCGCCTTGACGATATCAACGGACACGCCAAGGCTCATCTTGCCGCGGGCATCCGGCGGGGTCACCTGGATCAGGGCCACATCAAGGGGCAACTGCCCCGAATTAAACAACCCCGGGATGTCCGACAGGAGGATAGGGGTATAATCCCCCCGGCCCTCCTGAATCACCTCCCGGACATTATGGCCAATGAAAAAAGAATTGACCTTGAAGCAATCGGCATATTTCCGGTCGGCATAAGGGGCATCGCCCTTGGTTAATAGCTCGACAATCTCCACATCGCAAAGAGTGCCTGCCATCTCGGTCATGGCCTGCACCAGCACGGTCGGTTCACCGCAACCAGTCCCCAGGAATACCCGATGGCCGGAACGGACATGGCTCAGGGCCTTCTTCGGGGTCATGATCATATCCTTGTAGGTCTCTTTCCAGTTGGCATCATATTCCATGATTTTCTCCTTAGGTGCCGTTACCGAAAGAGCAAGGGCTTTTTCTTGATCTTTCGGTTTACGGCACCTTATGCCGCCTCAAGGAAACAGCCAGTCTTTTCCGGCTGTTTCCTTGGGTGGCGTTTGGCAAACAAGAGACAAAGAGCCATTACGAAATAACATGGCCATTTATATCTGTTTCGTTACGGCACCTTATGCCGCTGACGACACTGTATCGTTATGGTTATTCTTTGACGATGGTCTCATCAGGCAATGCAGACAGGGTCATGCGCACGTCCGCCACCACCGGCTCGGAACCAAATTCTCCCACAATAAACGGATTGATATCAAGCTCCAGGATCTGGGGAAAATCGGTGGTCAACTGGCTGATCCGCTGCAGGCCCGAGGCAATGGCCGTGATATCCACCCCTTTGTGCCCTCGCCTGCCTTCCAGCATGGCATAGGAGCGGGTTGATTTCAGCATCTGGATGGCCTCCTCTTCGGTGATCGGGGCCAGGTGAAAGGTCACATCCTTCATCACCTCGACAAAGATGCCGCCCAGACCAAACATGAGCATGGGCCCGAACTGGGGATCACGAGTCATGCCGATGATGACCTCCAACCCCTTTTTGGCCATCTGCTCCACATAGATCCCCTCGATCAAGGCATCCGGCACCCGTTTGCGGATCTTCAGCATCATCAGATCATAGCCGTCACCGACCGCCTCGCCATTGGCCAGATTGAGCATCACCCCGCCCAGATCACTTTTATGGACAATATTGGGAGAGACGATCTTCATCGCCACGGGATAGCCGATGCGCTCGGCGATCTCCATCGCCTCATCGGCGCTGCCCGCCAGGGCGCCATCCTGCACCCGGAACCCGTAAGCCCCAAGGATATCCTTGCCCTTCACCTCGCCAAGCTGCAACATGCCGGTGCGCTGACGACGGCTGATAATGCGCTCCACCCGCCGCCGGTTCACCCGAAAGCGGGTCACCAGGCGCGGCGGCCGCTGTTTCCAGGCCGCGTATTCGACCATGCCTTTCAGGGCAGTAACCGCCCGCTCCGGCGATTCATAATCAGGCAGACCGGCTGCGGCAAGCTCCTGGCGGCCCGGCATCACATCGCGGCCACCCATGAACGAGGCCACCACCGGCTTGGAACCATCCAGGGCTTTGGCAATGGCAATCGCCGTCTCGGCCGGCCGGGTCATGGCCTGGGGGGTGAGGATCACCAGGATGGCATCAACGGCAGGATCGGTCTGGGCCGCCTCAATGGCTGCCACATAGCGTTCCGGGTCAGCATCGCCCAGCACGTCAATCGGATTGCCGACGCTTGCCGCCTGGGGCAGTTGCGCCCGGAGCGCGGTGGCCGTATTGCGGTCAAGTTCCGCCACCTCCATCCCGGCCTTTTCTACCGCGTCGGCCGCCATGGTCCCCGGGCCTCCGGCGTTGGTGATAATAAGAATCCGGTTGCCCTTGGGCAGCGGCTGCATGGACAGGGCCGTGGCATAATCAAAGAGGGCGTCAAAGGTATCGGCCCGCACCACGCCGGAGCGCTTGAAGGCCGCGCCATAGGCGGTATCGACCCCGGCAAGCACCCCGGTATGCGACGCCGCCGCCTTCAGACCGGCAGCCGTGGTTCCTGATTTGAGGATAATCACCGGTTTGCGGGTCGCAGCCTCTTCCGCCGCCTTGACAAAATTATTGCCGGTGGCGATATCTTCAAGGTAACCGACAATCACCTTGGTCTGCTCATCATGGCCCAGATACAAGAGCAGATCTACCTCGGAGATATCCGCCTTGTTGCCGATACTGATCAGCTTGGCCAGCCCCAGATGGCGACCGGCGGCCAGATCCAGCATGGCGGTACACAGGGCCCCCGATTGGGAAAAGATGGAGATCCCGCCTGGTTCCGGCATCCGCCCGGCAAAGGAGGCATTGAGCCTGTTTTCAGTATTGATCAGGCCCAGACAGTTTGGTCCCAGCAGCCGGACATTGTGACGCTGACAGAGCTCAGCCACCTTTTTTTCCCGGTCCAGCCCCTCCGGCCCGGTCTCCCGGAATCCGGCGGTGATGACAATGACCGCCTTGGTCCTGGCCTGGATACTGTCTTCTACTGCCGCATAGACCATGGCTTGCGGCACCACGATCACGGTCAGGTCAATCTCCTTGCCCCAGGCCGCAAGCGAGGGGTAACAGGGCAGACCCAACAGGGTGTCAACCGTGGGGTTCACCGGCACAATGACGCCGGCAAAACCATCCTGCACCAGATTGGCCAGGATATCATGACCAACCTTGCCCGGAGTCCTGGAGGCGCCAATCACCGCCACCGACTCCGGGCGAAAAAGGACATCAAGGCTCATATCAGCTCCTTAAAAAAAATAAAGCTTGTCTCAAAAAGAGAATAACAAGAGGCTGTTGCAAAATGACCAATATGTCATTCCCGAGTGCTTTTGTCGGGAATCCATTGTTGTCAATTCAGCCTGTTATGGATTCCCGCCTGCGCGGGAATGACGGTTTTGGGACTTAATTCGTCATTTTGCAAGAGGCTCACAAGGCCGGATGAATTCCAGCCTCCCGCAGCAGGTTGACAACCGAGGCGATCTTGTAGGTATTCAGCCGCAGATAGATCCGGTTGCCATGTTCGGCATCAGGGATGCGTAACAGGCGGGTAAAAGGAATATCATGCTGGTCCAGCAGGGTGACAATCCGGGTCATGAGGCCGCTCTGCCCATCATCTTCAACCCCAAGCAAAACCGAACCCTTTTCGCCCACCCCGAAAAGCTCCTTATAGGTCGCGAGCAGATCCCGGCTGGAAAAGATGCCAACCACCCGGCCATTCTCAAGTACCGGCAGTGCCCCCACCCGATCACGATCAAAAAGAAGGAGGGCGTCATCAAGGGTCGATTCCGGGGTCAGGCCAATGCATTCAGTGCTCATGATATCAGCCACCGTCGCCTGCTCCACCCGCTTATACGCCTGAAGGCGTTCACTTTCGGTGAGCATGGAAGACGGATAGGCCGAGCGCAGATCCCGATCGGTAATCATCCCGACCAGTTGCCCGTCACGATCCACCACCGGCAGATGCCGGAAATGATTTTCATTCAACAAACGCCGGGCATCTGGAAGCGACATTTCAGGCGTTACGGTCAGCGGTTCCTTGATCATGTGTCTGGAAATATACATGGCATGTGCTCAGAAAAAGTTAGAAATCAATAATCTTATGCGTACCCTGAAAGACCCTTGACGGCGCCCACAAAAAGTCACCGCGAGAGAAGTCCCTGCACATACGCCTCAACTGATTCGCCCAACACCGTCAACTCATACCCGCCCTCCAGGATGGAAAGCAATCTGCCACCGCAGTAGCGGTTGCTCCACCGGCGGACACTCTGCCCTATCTTTTCATACAACCCTGTCGAATAAAGCAGGCCCGACATCTCATCGGCCTGGTGGCCATCAAATCCTGCCGCCACAATCATGGCATCAGGCCGCCACTGGGCAATCTTTTCTGCCACCGGCCCATGGAGCAGCGCCAGAAACTGTTCATCACCCGCGCCTGGAGAAAGCGGCAGATTAAGAATAGAGCCGCAACCGGCGCCAAACCCTTTTTCATCGGCATACCCAGTGCCGGGATAACTGAAACTGGGATGCTCATGGATACTGATATACAAGGAATCCGCCTCGTGCTCAAAGGCAGATTGAATGCCATTGCCATGATGGGCGTCGAAGTCAAAGACCATTATCCGCTTCCGCCCATGGTGCTGCCAGTAGCGGGCCGCCACCACACAGTTATTGATAAAACAGAAACCAAAGGGCCTGACCCGCTCGGCATGATGACCGGGAGGCCGCACCAGACAAAAACCTTGCTCCGCCTGCCCCTGCTCCAGCAGATCAATGGCAGTGAGCCCGGCGCCGGCCGCCAGAGTTGCCACCTCATAGGAATCATAACAGATCTGGTTGTCGATATGATCAATAGAAGTCTTGCCGGAGAGAACCGCCTCTTCAAAACGAAAGAGCCACCCCTCATCATGGGCTGCCATCAGCCATTGCCTTTCTGCCGGACGGGTTCCCTGAGAATCAAGAAGTGGAAAATAATTGCTCTGCTCCAGAGCGGCAAGAATGGTCTGCAACCGGGCCGGGATCTCAGGGTGATCGCCACCCGTGTCGTGATCGAGGAAGCGGGAATCGGTGATGAGGGTTAACAAAGGAGGGAGACGCATAATCACCTGACCAGAGAGAGCATGAAACAAACAGGAAGGCACCTTGAATAGTTCCCTTCTTCTGGTGTATCCTGCAGAGGAAATGATGTCAAATGGTATTCATTTTCCTGACGGGTACCTTAAAACCAACAGGCAGGAGCGTCTTCCATGATCAATATCACTCTTTACCGTTCAGCCCTTTGACCGCGGTGCCACATGGCCCGTAAAACTCTGTATGAGTTAATCGACAGCAAGCCTGACATCCACGTTGAAGAAGTAGATATTGTGACCAACCCTCTGCGGGCCTGGAAGGATGGGGTACGCTTTATCCCCACCCTGAAGAGCGGCAACAAGACCCTGACCGGCATTTTTCTCAGCCGCGAGGAAATTCAGGGATTCATAGAAGAGGTGAGCCTGTAGCTATAAGGTTGCTTTTCAAAATGGCGGGGCAATGGTGACCAGGATACGCATATCCGTATCGGCCTTGACTCCATGCGGCTCGCTGATATCAGTGACCAGGATATCACCGGCCACGGCGGGAATCGCTGCCCCGTTTTCCCCCAGAAACTGACCGGTTCCCTCAACAACCTGAATACTCACCTGCCCTTCTGCGGGATGATGGTGCACGGGAAAGATCTGCCCCGCCTGCAGGTTGAAATTCAAGATCCTGAAATAAGGAGCATCATGAAGCAAGAACCGCTTCAACCCTTTCTCTTCAAAGACCCTGGTCTCAGCCAGATGGATAATCTTCATATGTTTCTCCTTTCGAATATTTTGCAGGTAAACAAAGATTTCACCCTTTACGACCGGGTGGCCCGGTTCAGGCTGCTCAGCATCGCCTTGATCGAGGCAATAATGATATCCGTATCCACCCCTGCCCCCCAGATCCTCCGGCCGTCGGGATATTCCGTCTCGATATAGGCGACCGCCTTGGAGCTGGAGCCCTTGGTCAAAGCATGTTCGTGATAGCCGCACAGGGTAAACTCACAACCAAGCCCATCTTTCAGGGCGGTGCAGAAGGCATCGAGCGGACCATTGCCCGCAGATGACACGGTTCTGGCCTCACCATTGACACTGATGACCGCCTCAACATCGGCGGACGAACTTTCTTCTTCAGTATCCACATGTCGCTTCATGACATTGAAGCTGATCAGGCCATAAGGGCGGACAACGGTCAGATATTCATCCTTGAAGGCAGCCCAGAGCTCGGCCATCTGCAACTCCCGGCCCTCGCGGTCAGTGAGTTTCTGGATGACCGCTCCAAACTCAGGATGCATCTCTTTGGGCATCTGGAAGCCAAATTCCCGGTCCATAATATAGGCGACCCCACCCTTGCCCGACTGACTGTTGATGCGGATAATCGATTCATAGCTCCGCCCGACATCCCGAGGATCAATAGGGAGATAAGGAACAGCCCAGACCCCGTCAGCGGCAGCATCACAGGCGTTCATCCCCTTGTTGATGGCATCCTGATGGGAACCGGAAAATGCGGTATAAACCAGCTCGCCGGCATAGGGATGACGGACATGCACCGGAATGCGGGTCACCCGCTCCGAGACATCGATCACCCGGTTGATATCATGGAGATTCAGCCCGGGATTGACCCCTTGCGTAAACATATTCAACGCCAGGGTGATGATATCGACGTTGCCGGTGCGCTCCCCGTTGCCAAACAGAGTTCCCTCCACCCGATCACCGCCGGCCATCAGCGCAAGCTCGGTGGCCGCCACTGCGCAGCCGCGGTCATTATGGGCATGGAGGCTGATAATGGCGCAATCCCGGTGCTTCATATTCCGGCAGAACCACTCGATCTGATCGGCATAGACATTGGGAGTCGCCATCTCGACTGTGGCCGGCAGATTGATGATCATCCTGTTCTCCGGGGTCGGCTCCCACACCCCCATGACCGCCTCACAGATCTCAAGGGCAAACCCCAGCTCAGTGCCGGTGAAACTCTCCGGGGAATACTCATAACGAAAAGAGGTTTCTGGATACCTTGCCGACTCTTCCCGAATAATACGCGCCCCCTGGATGGCCAGAGCGGTAATCTCCGCCCTGTTCATCTGAAAGACAACACGCCGCTGGAGGGTGGAGGTGGAATTATAGAGATGAATAACGGCCGTTCTCGCCCCTTTCAGGGCCTCAAAGCTCCTCTTGATGAGATGTTCCCGAGCCGGAGTCAGGATCTGAACCGTCACATCTTCAGGTATCAACCCCTGTTCAATAAGCGTCCTCGCGAAATCAAACTCCACCTGGGAGGCCGAGGGAAAACCAATCTCGATCTCCTTGAAGCCAAGATCCACAAGCAATTGAAAAAGCACCAGCTTTTCCTCAAGATTCATGGGCTGAACCAGGGCCTGATTGCCGTCACGCAGATCAACACTGCACCAGTCAGGGGCCCTGGTGATGGTTTTTGCAGGCCAGGCACGGGTTGGCAGATCCAACCGGGGATAGGGACGATACTTTTTCACTGCATCAGGATTCATGACCTTCAAACTCCTTTTTTGAGATGGTCTTTAGACCTGCGAAACCCGCGGACAAATAAAAAAAGGCCGGGGTTTTGAACCGCGGCCTTGAGAATTTACTGGTTATTTGCAAACAATCAGAATTTCATTATCCCTGCCACAGCTCGAACTGGAAGAGCGCCTAATAGCAGCAGTGATAGAGAAAAGTAAGATGCCATCATTTATAATCCACAAAAATAGAATTGTTTACAAAGTTAAATATTAAATTAAACTCGATCATCGACCCTTGTCAAGCAACTTTTTCATAGCAACTTTTTCAAATCTTTTCCTGCGAGATAACGTCTCTGCCAGTCACCAGCTTCAATGTTTTATCAACCAAGAGAGACTTAAAGGAATTATTCCCAGAAGCAACCTTCATTCTTGACATTATTCCTGTTCATAGATATATAATCTGGCTCTTTACATATTATTTTGACATAATTATATTATTTTAATCTGGTTGGATTCGGGTCTGAAAACCACACCTGATGCCGACTATGAATAAATTTATTTTACTGGAATCAAAACAGGCAAGCTCAGAGTTTTTTTGCAAGATTGTCAACTTTTCTGAAAAACCTCAATAAATGAAAGGAAGAGGCTTCATGGAAAAAATTAGCGGTTCACAGGCTATTATACGATGCCTTCAGGAAGAAGGTGTGAAAATCATTTTTGGTTTCCCCGGCGGCGCGGTCATTGATCTTTTTGACGCCCTGATGGATTCCGATATCACGAATGTGCTCGTCCGCCATGAACAAGGCGCCGTCCATGCGGCTGACGGCCTGGCCAGGGTAACCGGCGAAGTCGGTGTCGCCCTGCTCACGTCAGGCCCGGGCGCGACCAATGGCGTAACGGCCATTGCCACGGCCTATATGGACTCCATCCCCATGGTCATCCTCACCGGTCAGGTACCCACAGCCCTGATTGGCAATGATGCCTTCCAGGAGGTGGACATCGTCGGGATCACCCGCCCCTGCACCAAACATAATTATCTGGTGAAAGACGCCAAAGACCTGGTACCCACCCTGCGCGAGGCCTTCCACATCGCCCGCACCGGCCGTCCAGGCCCGGTACTGGTGGATCTGCCCAAGGATATTGTTGCCAAGATGATTGACTTTCCCGAGAAAAAGCCAATCAGGATGCAGAACTATCAGCCCACCTATGAACCACACCCGGGCCAGATAGAGAAGGCATGTAAACAGATCATCAAGGCCAAAAATCCAGTGCTCTATGTTGGCGGCGGTGTCATTCTTTCCAATGCCAATGAAGAACTGACTGAGTTGGCCAGAAAACTCAACATCCCGGTCACCATGACCCTGATGGGCCTTGGCGGTTTTCCCGGCAGCGACCCGCTGTCCATGGGCATGCTCGGTATGCATGGCAGTTATACCGCCAACATGGCCGTTGCCCACAGTGATCTCCTGATTGCCGTCGGCGCCCGCTTTGATGACCGGGTAACCGGTCGGCTCGACGCCTTTGCCCCCCATGCAACCATCATCCATATTGATATTGACCCCACCTCAATCAGTAAAAATGTCAAGGTTGATATCCCTATTGTCGCCGACTGCAAACATGCCCTCATCGCCATGAACACCTGGTTCAACACCGCCAGCGATTTCAACCGGGAGCAGGTGGCGGCAAGCCATGAACCATGGCGCGCGACCATTGACGAGTGGACGAAAAAACACCCCATGTCGTACCTTGATGAAGGGGAAATCATCAAGCCCCAATATGTCATCCAAAAGCTTGACGAACTCACCCATGGTAATGCCATCATCACCACTGAAGTTGGCCAGAATCAGATGTGGGCCGCCCAGTTCTATAAGTTCAATAAACCACGCCAATGGGCAACCTCAGGCGGGCTTGGCACCATGGGCTATGGCCTGCCTGCGGCCATTGGCGCCAAGATGGCATTCCCCGAAAAAACAGTTATCGATGTAGCCGGCGACGGTTCCATCCAGATGAATATCCAGGAATTGGCCACGGCTAAACAGTATAAGTGTCCGGTCAAGGTTGCTATCCTCAACAATAATTATCTGGGAATGGTGCGGCAGTGGCAGGAACTTTTCTACAATAAACGCTACGCTGGAACCATCATGGAGGTTACCCCTGATTTTGTGCTGCTGGCTCAGGCTTACGGCGCGGTCGGGTTACGGGCCACCAAGAAAAGCGAGGTAGAGGCGGTGATCAAAGAGGCCTTGGCCACAGACAATACCGTGATCATGGACTTTGCCATTGCCCGGGAAGAATGCGTTTTTCCGATGGTGCCGGCAGGAAAGGCCACCACCGAGATGCTTCTGGTCTAAGCCCCGATCCGGCGCCTTATTTATTAAAAGAGTCAGGGAACCCCACTCCCTTAGAGATCTCCTTTGCACAGGACAAACAGATGAAACATACAATTTCCGTACTTCTTCAAAATAAGCCGGGAGTTCTTTCCAGGGTCACCGGCCTGTTCAGCGGCCGCGGCTTTAACATTGAGAGCCTCAGTGTCGCCGAGACCCTGGAACCCACCATCTCCTGCCTAACCCTTGTTACCCGCGGCGACGAGGCCATTATTGAGCAGATAACCAAACAGCTGCATAAACTCATTGATGTCATCAAGGTTACCGATATCAGCGACAGCGAATATGTTGAGCGGGAGATGGTCCTGATCCGGGTCAAGGCCGAGGCCCAGACCAGGGCCGAGGTGCTGCGGGTCATTGATATCTTCCGGGGGAAGGTCGTCGATGTCAGTCCCAAGTCCTATGCGGTTGAGGTGACCGGGTCCGCCTCAAAGGTCCAGGCCATTATTGATCTCCTGAAACCAATCGGCATTCAGGAGATCGTCCGCACCGGCACTATTGCCATGGCCAGGGCCAGTAAAAAATGATATCCCCACAGATCCCGATTGCCAAGGAAGGGTATCCGTTTATTGCCTTCAGCGCCTTTGTCACCCTGATCGTCGCGGTTTTAGGCTACGACCTGCTCGCTCTGCCGGCGCTGGCAATCACCACCTTTGTCATCTGCTTTTTCCGTGACCCGGAACGCATCGGCCCAATCAGCGAAGATGCCTTGATCTCTCCGGCCGATGGCAAGGTCATCCTGATCGAAAAGATCATTGATGACCAATATCTCCTGGGCCAGGTGTATAAGATTTCCATCTTCATGAACGTCTTTAACGTCCATGTCAATCGGGTCCCTGTGGGCGGCACCGTTGAGAAGATCCTCTATACTCCCGGGAAATTTTATTCAGCAGACAGTGACCGCGGGGCCCTGCACAATGAACATTGCGCCACCATTCTCCGGAGCACGAGAGGACACCGGCTGGCCTTTGTCCAGGTGGCCGGCTTGATTGCCAGAAGAATTGTCTGTTGGCTGGAAGTGGACGATCAGGTTCGTCGCGGCCAGCGTTTCGGCCTGATTCGTTTTGGCTCCCGCGTTGATCTTTACATCCCCACCCAGACCCAACTCGAAATTGCAATCGGCCAGAAAGTAAGGGCGGGCGAGACAGTACTTGGCTATCTTCCCTGAGCCGTTGTAAAAAGAGAATGCTGTCATCTGGACGGCATAAACGGCAGAAGGATTCATAACAAAAAGATGAAAGATGCAAGGTTATTTCGTAACGGCTCCTCAACAAAAAGGGAAGTAAGAACCCGCGGGCCCATGCCCTATCACCTTTTTCCAGCAGTTCCTTGACACCATCCTCACAGGAGCGAATCTATCATGCCAGATAATCAACCAGAAATAAGCACAAAGTTTTATCCACTTCCCTGTATGTTCACCCTTGCCAGTCTCTTTTGTGGATTTTATTCCATGATCGCCTCTGTCAATAAAGATTTTATGAACGCCGCCATCGCCATACTGGTCGCGGCCGTATTTGACGCCCTTGACGGCCGTGTTGCCCGGATGACCAGAACCACCAGTCAATTCGGGGTGGAGCTGGATTCCCTGTGCGATATGGTCTCCTTTGGCGTCGCCCCCGGACTCCTGGCCTATCTCTGGGCCCTGCATCCCTATGGCCGCTATGGCTGGCTGGCTGTGTTTCTCTATGTCGCCATGACCTCATTACGTCTGGCCCGTTTCAACTCCCAGGACACGAAATCGGCCACCAAGGATTTTGTTGGCCTTCCTTGCCCTGCCGCTGCGGCCATGATTGTCACCAGTGTCCTGTTTTGTCATTATCTTGGCATCACCGGCGAGGTCAAGCACATCTCCCTGTTGCTGTTGGTCTATCTGCTCTCCTACCTGATGGTCTCCACTCACAAGTATCTCAGCTTCAAAAATCCAAAGCCGGGTCGTTTTAGAACCTTTCAGATCCTGGTCGGAATGTTGCTCCTCTTTATCATGATAGCTGCGGAACATGAGGTCATGCTCTTTCTGCTCTTTCTGATCTATATCGCCTCCGGACCCAGTATGGCTATCTACAGCAGAATTCGCGGACTGAAGAAAACTCCGCCGGTTTCTTCAGAACATCACATATCATAAACCACGCGCAGAAACCTTAAAAACAAGGCCCGCGAGAAATAACATAATATTTACAAGGAAATTGAGACATGGGCAGTGAACAAAAAAAATACAATGTTGCCATCGCCGGCGCAACCGGGGCCGTTGGTGGCGCCATGCTGGACGTATTACGCCGCAAGAATTTTCCCATAAACGAGCTGAGACTTCTTGCCTCCGAGCGCTCCGTGGGCAAGAAAATCATGTTTTGCGGCAAAGAATACGCAGTGCAGCTTCTCTCCAAGGATTCTTTCGCAGGGATTGACATCGCCCTGTTTTCCGCCGGCGCTTCCCGCTCCCTTGAGTTCGCCCCTGCTGCTGCCGCCGCCGGCGCTGTAGTCATCGACAACTCCAGCGCCTTCCGCATGGATCCCGAGATTCCTCTCGTGGTTCCCGAGGTCAACGCCCATGCCATTGCCCAATACACCAACCGCGGTATTATCGCCAACCCCAACTGTTCCACCATCCAGATGCTGGTTGCTCTGAAACCGATCTACGACAAGGTCGGCATCAAGCGTCTGGTGATCTCAACCTATCAGGCCGTCTCCGGGACTGGGGCCAAAGCCATAGACGAGCTGACATCCCAGGTGCGGGCCTGGGCTGCGGACAAGCCCATGGAGCACAAGGTCTATCCCCACCAGATCGCCTTCAACTGTCTGCCGCACATTGACAGCTTTCTTGACAACGGCTACACCAAGGAAGAGATGAAGATGGTCAACGAGACCAGGAAGATCTTTGAAGACGACACCATCGGCGTCACTGCCACCGCCGTGCGGGTGCCGGTCATTTACGGGCACTCCGAGGCCGTGAACATCGAGACCAAAAAGAAAATCAGCGCCGCCGAAGTCAAAGAGCTTTTAGCCCATGCCCCTGGCGTCCTGCTTGTTGATGAGCCGACTCTGGCCCGCTATCCTTTGGCTATAGACTGTGAAGGGAAATTCGAGACCCTGGTCGGCAGGATCCGCGAGGATGAGTCCATTGCCAATGGCATCAACATGTGGGTGGTATCCGACAATATCCTCAAGGGCGCGGCCCTCAATGCCGTCCAGATTGCTGAATATTTTGTCGCCAAATATAAATAAGTGCGGATTATAAGCGGGGGTGGCAAAGGCCGAAAACTTTTCACACCGCCAGCCCGGGAAAACAGTATCCGTCCGACATCAGATCGCGCCCGGGAGGCAATCTTCAACATCATTGCCGATCAGGTTCTAGGCGCCTCGGTTCTTGATCTCTTTGCCGGAACCGGGGCCTTGGGAATTGAGGCGTTGAGCCGAGGGGCAAAAAGCGTCTGTTTTGTCGATTCTCACCCCCAGGCCCTTGATCTCATCAGCAGGAACATTCAGGTCTGCATGAACGCACTCAGCCAACACCCGGACGCTCTCAACGCAGACCCAACCGGTATCCGAATGGATACACCCAGCCCCGTAACACTTATCAAACACGACCTGCGTAAAGGCCTGCCTTATTTTTCAAAAAAGCTCCAGTCCCCTCCCGGTTTTGACCTGATTTTTCTCGACCCTCCCTATTCCCTCGGCCTGGCTATTCAGCTTCTGCAAGCTATTGACATGAGTTCCCTCCTGCGTCAGCACACCCTTCTTATCGTCGAAGAGCGCGCTAAAGAAACCCTGCCGGAACGCCTTACCAGACTGACCCTGGTGGACCAGCGCAAATATGGCGAGGCCGGTTTCTGGTTCTATCAACCCCTGCTGGATCAAACAACCTGATGACCACCTCCACACCCCAGGAAGTATCCGCCAAACCTCCCACCCTTGCGGTCTATCCCGGCACATTTGACCCCATCACCATGGGCCACCTGGATATCATCAACCGGGCCTTGAATCTCTTTGACCACGTCATTATTGCCATTGCCATCAATCCGGGAAAGACCCCGCTGTTCACGCTCGATGAACGGATCAAAATGGTCAAGCAATGTTTTCCTGAAGACGATTCGCGCATCGAAGTCGCCGCCGTCTCCGGCCTGCTTGTCAATTATGCGATGCAGCGTGGCGCCAAGGCGATTATTCGTGGGCTGCGGGCGGTATCAGATTTTGATTACGAATTTCAACTGGCGTTGATGAACCGGAAACTGGAACGGGAGGTGGACACCCTTTTTCTGATGCCGGCCTTCCGCTGGATTTTCATCAGCTCCTCCATCATCAAAGACGCGGCCAGGCATGGCGGAGACGTGAGCGAACTGGTTCCGGCACATGTGAA
Organism: uncultured Desulfobulbaceae bacterium; assembly: GCA_903887485.1. Lineage (GTDB taxonomy): Bacteria > Desulfobacterota > Desulfobulbia > Desulfobulbales > Desulfocapsaceae > UBA2270. The sequence goes on from CAISPV010000079.1 coordinate 23,505, forward strand.
CAAACGCCTGCAAGACGTCTTTTCCGCCTGAGGCCCACAAGCGCCTCTGAACCGCCACGGACCATGCCGCCCGCAAAAACCCCTCACCCCCGGCCGCCACAAACCAGGCGGCGTTTCTTTCTGGTCGTTGGCCTGCTTGCCCTCTGCTATCCGATCCTGCGCTTTCTTGGCTACAAGGTGCCAACCCAACCACGCCTGGTTGAGGTCAAGGCTACGCTTGCCCCCGGCGCTTTTTTCCTGGACCCCGATTTTATCCTCTTCGAGAGCAAACAAGGCCCCTGGGCCGTATCCAGGAAATGCACCCATCTCGGCTGCAAGATCAATTATCGGGAAAAAGAAGGATTCATCGAATGCCCCTGCCATCAATCCCGTTTTACCTCTGAGGGCACGGTTATTCAGGGGCCGGCAAAAAAACCGCTTCCCCGTTTCAAGGTGGAGAAACTTGATCATGCGAGGGGATACATTGTCACCATTTGACAATAACTCAAAATTCCCTATGAACACCCTGTTCAAAGAGAAAATGGAGAGCATAAAATGGGGCGAATGGAGCCTGATTGCCCTTTTTATCTCGGTGCTCTCCGGCGTGCTGGTGGCCTTTCAATATAATCCCGCCACCCCGCTCTATTCGGCAAGTTCACTCGATGTGCTGGTGCCTTTTGGCGCATCTTTCCGCGCGCTGCATTTCTATTCCAGCCAACTGTTCTTTCTGCTGATCCTGGTCCATCTCTGGGCCATCCTTGACCGGGCAGACACCTATGGCCGATGGCAATGGATCAGGCTGATTGCCACGCTGCCGGTGGCCCTGCTCATCCTCTTTACCGGTTACATCCTGCGGGCAGACAGCACCGGTTCTTCTGCCGGCCTGATTGCTGAAAATATCATCAGCGCCATTCCCGGAATCGGCACCACACTGAACGATCTCCTTTTTTCCATCACCGATGACGGCATGAAACGGGTCTATATCAATCATGTCTTAGGATTCGGGATCGTGTGGGGGATTCTGGCCTGGGAACATCTGCGTAAATACCGCACCTCTTTCCGCCATCATCCCCTGCTGACCGCCCTGATCCTCTTGTGCTGCCTGCTGCCAACCGCCCCCTTTGAACCTGAAAAACTGGGGGTTTTTCATATTGCCGGCCCCTGGTTTTTTCTCGGCCTCCAGGAACTCCTCCGGTTCCTGCCTCCCCTGCTGGCCGGAGTTCTCTTCCCCACCACCCTGCTCCTCGCCCTGTTCTTCCTGCAAAAACACAACAGATACTACCCGCAGCTTCGGACCTTCATCCTAGGCTGGCTGGGCCTCTATACTCTCCTCACCGCAATTGCCCTCTGCCGCTGACAGATCATTCTATGATAGATTTTTAACCTGAGCTGCTATTTGAATCTATAAAATCATTGACAGTGTCCATACTTTTTGTATAATATTCCTATATACAAAACGGAGGTACAATTATGGCAAATATTGAAACAAGAAAAGCACCAATCAATATCAGGGCCTTAGTCGCACAACGAACACTAATAGATAAGGCGGCAGCGGCATTACATAAAAGCCGCTCTGATTTCATGCTTGAGGCTGCTTGCCGGGAGGCTGAGAATGTCTTGCTGGACCAGCGCCTTTTCTTTTTGCAAGATGATGAATTTGACGCCTTTGAGACGGCAATGAAGGCTCCAGTGTCCAAGGCTATGCAGAAGCTCCTGGCAACCAAGGCGCCATGGGAAAAATAACCGCCCCGGAACCAATCAAGACAACGAACTGCCTGGATGATTTCGATTGCGGCATTCAGACGCTGAACCAGTGGTTAAAGCATCAGGCCCTTGCCAATGAAAGTTCAGGTGCCTCCCGAACCTTTGTTGTCTGTGAAAATCAGCTTGTTATCGGCTTCTATGCCTTGGCTACAGGAAGCATAAGACGCGGCGCACCCGGCAGGATTAAATGCAGAATGCCGGATCCAATACCGCTTATGGTCCTGGGCCGACTTGCCGTTGATCTCCATTGGCAGAAAAAAGGCGTGGGGTCTGGTCTGTTGAAAGATGCGATTTTGCGAACCCTCACCGTTTCACAACAAGCTGGAATTCGAGCTCTCATTCTTCATGCCCTTTCCGAACAGGCAAAAAACTTCTATCTCCATTATGGTTTTCAGGAATCTCCCTTCAATCAAATGACCCTTCTACTGAATCTCATGGCATGGGAGTCAGTCCACCATTCCGACTGACAATTTTTGTCACTTGCTGGCAAATAGTGTCCAGCTGAGTTGCTTGTGGGCCGGACAAGAGCAAAGGAAGGGTAGGAAGGAAAACAATCAGTGCCGGGAATTGCTTGACATTCCCACACCTTATTTTTTTTCACAATACTTTTGACAAATGGCATAGTTTATGAGAGAGTAGAGACAAGATCATAGAGTAGTCAATGGACACCCTGTCCACCACGAAGTACCCTTTAACCACACCCTGAAGGAGGGAAAAATCATGATGAAACGGCTTGTAAAATTACAGAAGGCTCTGTTCCCGTTAAGTGTTGAAAAATAAGCAATGGTTCTTATCTTTTTGATATATCACAAGAAGGAGGGAACCATGGAGAACGAGTCCTTTTCTAAATTGTTAGTTCAAATC
>CAISPV010000080.1 GCA_903887485.1 uncultured Desulfobulbaceae bacterium
GGAGACGGGGGATGCCGCCGATATCGCCCAGTTGCTTGTCAAAGAAGCGGAACTTGCCGCAGGCGAGCGTCAGGATCATGCAGTCAGCGGGGATCTGCTCGACGATCTCGGTGTAGTAATTGCGGCCGGGTTTGGCGCCGTCACAGCCGCCGACCAGAAAGAAGTGGCGGATGGCCTTGGATTTCACCGCGGCAATGACCTTGTCGGCCACGCCAAGTACGGTGTTGCGGGCAAAACCTACGAGCACGGAACCCTTGTCCACGGTGTCGGTGAATCCTGGTAAGGCCAGGGCGCGGTTAATCACGGGAGTGAAGTCTTTGTCCTTGCCGATATGGGCGACATCCGGCCAGCCGACCAGGCCGGTGGTGAAGACATTGGCCTTGTAGGAGTCTTTTGGCTTCTGGATGCAGTTGGTAGTAAAGAGAATCGCCCCTGGAAACTCGGGCATCTCCTTCTGCTGATTCTGCCAGGCGGTACCGAAGTGGCCATAGAAATGGCTGTATTTCTTCAACTCAGGATAGCCGTGGCAGGGCATCATCTCACCATGGGTGTAGATGTTGATGCCCTTGTCCTTGGTCTGCTCCAGGAGCATGGCCAGGTCTTTGAGATCATGACCAGTAACCAGAATACACTTGCCGGGGATGTGACCCAGCGGCACCGGGGTGGGGACGGGATGACCGTAGGTTCCGGTGTTGCCGGCATCCAGCAGCTCCATGGCCCTCAGGTTGACCTCGCCGCATTTCATGGCCAGGGCTACCAGCTCGTTCAGCCCCTGCTCGGTGGTCAGGGTGGCCATGGCCTCATGGATGTAGGCATAGACGGAGTCATCTTCCTTGCCGAGGATGGCGGCATGGTCGGCATAGGCAGCAAGGCCGCGCAGGCCGTACATGGTGATCTGCTTCAGGGACTGCAGGTCGGGGTTGACATCAAGGGTGTTGATGTAATTCAGGGCGGCGCCTTGCTCTTCCAGACCGGTCAGGGAGTCGGAAGGGGAGTAGGTGGCGGCGGCAGCGGTAAAATCAATCTTGCTGCCGGCGGCTTTTACCTCGGCCTTGAGGGTCTCGCGCAGGGCGACGGCCTTGTGGATCAGGACGCCAAAACGGGCTGGGTCAAAATCAACATTGGTGAGGCAGGAAAAAATGGCCTCACAGGTGAAGCGATCAACGGCATTATCCACAACACCAACCTTGCGGCCGGCGTCAGCCACCAGGGAAAGGCCCTGAACGGCATGGGTGAGAAGGTCTTCCAGGCCGGATACGGCCTCGTTCTTGCCACAGACACCGATGGTGGTGCAGGCGATTCCTTTGGCGGTTTGTTCGCATTGATTACAGTACATGTTTTTTCTCCTGGGTTGGGGTGAATGAAAAAGTTCTTAACACAGTATATGTTACATTTTTGTCGATGTGAAATTTTTTATGAATCAGATCGTTTATGTCTGATACTCTATCGTTTAAGGGGAACCTTTTCCTTGACCTAAATCAAGGAAAGGATTTTTTTGTTTTTTTTCGGTAATGGAGTGATTTTTGTTGGCGTGCAAAGGGATGAAAGAATATAGGATCAGGGATCAGGGGACTTTTTTGCTTTTTGTAAGAGGCCCATCCGTAAATCATTTCAAGCGAGAGGGAAAGATGTTTATTGATCTGTTGCGAGCCAGAAGAAGTGTCCGCCGGTTTGAGGAGCGGCCGGTTGAACGGGAGAAGATTAATCTGTTGATCGAGGCCATGTTGCGCGCACCCTCCTCGCGGGGCCTGAATCCGTGGGAATTTGTTGTGGTCACCGAGAAAGAGTGCCTGGCCCGTCTTGCTCAGGCCAAACCGTATGGGGCAACATTTGTGAAAAATGCGCCGCTGGCCATTGTCGTCTGCGCCGATCCTGAAAAGTCGGATGTGTGGGTGGAAGATTGCTCCATCGCCGCCATTCTTCTCCATCTGGCGGCCACGGATCTTGGCCTTGGCAGTTGCTGGGTCCAGATTCGTTTGCGTGAACATGACGCCCACCAGATGGCGCAGGAGTACGTGGCCGAACTCCTGAAATTGCCAGAGGGGATGGTGGTGGAGGCGATCATCGCCATGGGCTATCCGGCGGAACAGCAACCAGGGCATCCCCGGTCGTCTCTTCTTGATGACAAGGTCAGCTTCGAGAGATACGGGCAGCATGGATAGGCACCATCTCATCGCCAGTATCCTGGCATGTCATGGTCTTCCTTAAATCACACCTGTCCTACAATTCCCATATCGTCCGCAACCGGGCTGGAGATCACCATTCTTTCAAGTTTATCAAGGGTGTAGGTTGTGTCTTTCCGTAAATCAATATGCTGGGGGTCAACCGTAATTTCCAGGCCGGCAATGCTGGGAAAGGCGTCGAAGGCATTCCCGGCCAGGTCAAAATGTTTTTTGGCGAGCAGGGCAAAGTCATTCCCATAAGCCCTGAATAGCAGGGCATCAGGATAATGCGCCTGCAATTCAACAGCGAAATCCTGAATGAGACGATCTCCTCGTTCCCATCCCTCGCGCTTATTGTACTCCAGAACATTCGTCAGATGCAGGATATGAAGGCAGTTATATTCCTGGAGATTCTGGTTGTTCTGCAGGAATATTCTCAGGTAGTCTTCATTGTACAATCCGGTCAGGGGGTCATTAAAGAAATATGCAAAACGTTTTTTTTCTATCTCTGAGGTCGGTGTCTGGGTGACGGCTACAGGGGTTGTTGTATCTTTGAGCGCCTTGATGGCCGCGGCGGCAACTTCCGGGTTAAACTGAGTGCCGCTGAAAGAATCAATTTCAGCCAGCGCCTCCTGGATTTTTTTGGATGGTTTATAGATACGGTTGGTGGTCATGGCGTCGAAGGCATCGGCAACGGTCAGGATGCGGGAGAGAAAGGGGATCTCATCACCCTTGAGTCCGGCGGGATAGCCCTTGCCGTCATGGCGTTCATGGTGGTAGCGAATGATTTCGGCCAGATCCTTGTACATCTCGATGTTGGAGAGCATTTCATAGCCGGCGGTGACGTGGAGCTTGATCAGGTCATAGTCCAGACTGCTGAGTTCCCCGGGTTTGAGAAGAACCGAATCCGGTGTCGCTATCTTGCCGATATCATGGAGGATTGCTGCCTTGCCGAGTTTTCCCCTGTCGTGGCTGTCAACACCCATTTCCTTGGCGATCTTTTGACAATACCTGGCCACGCGCTCGGTGTGACCGGCGGTATAGGTATCCCGCTGCTCGATCATGTTCACAAAGGTGTAGATCGTTTCCTGATAATTGGCTGTTCGTTCGAGGTTCAGTCTGGAGATTTCTTCCCGGTGGCGAAAGGAGTCAATGGCAAAACCAAGATCCCCGGCCAGTTCTTCCAGCATAGCGACTTCTTCCTGCTCAAATCCATCTCGCAGCCAGGTATAGACTGTGAGTGCACCCAGCGGTTCCGCCGATTGTCTGGCCCGTAGGGGAAGGGCGATGGCCGCTTGAAATCCTTTTATCTCCGCCTGGTTCCGCCAGGGGGTAAGGTCCTGTTCATGATCGCGGTCACTGATGACAGTGCTGTCTTCCCGGACACATCTGGCAGTTGGACTATGATAAAAAGAGAGGGCCGGATCATTGACGGCATAGGGGGGAGGGGCCAGGTATTTTTCAAAAAACTCAGAACTGTAGATTTTGTAAATTTCCTCTTGTTCCAGTAGACCAATCCAGGAAAAACCATAGTGTCCATGCTGGACGAAGAGTTCACATGATTGTCTGAGCAGGATTTCCAGGTCGGGAGAGGTGATCAGTAATTTGTTGATATCAGTTACGGTCTTCAGGATGCCCTTGAGATAGATCTGTTGCTCGAGCAGGGTCTTGATCTCTTCCGTCCGCTCTTCCACTCTGGTTTCCAGGGTAATGTTCAGTCGGTCCACTTCCTGCTTTTTCTTCTGCAGGATGCGATTCAGGAGAAGAACGTACCAGGCGGCGGACAGAACCAGGAAGACAGCCAGGCCCAGGAGGGTAACGTGTCGCCAATAGCGGGAAAGAACATCGGCGAGAGAGAATTTTCCATAATCTTTATAGGGGCCGATCTTCAACTCCAGAAGGCAATCATGCACGGGTTGATAATTGAGGGGGATGGTCCAGCCTGCTGATTGACTGGCCAGGGCCGCCAGATGGCTGCTCTCCATGGTCATCAGGGCCCCGGCAACCAGACGGGAAAGCCTGTCTGGTGTGGACTTGATGGCGGCCATGGGCCATTCCGGGTAGAGCGCGGTGCTGAGCAGAAAAGGGAAGTCGCCTGCCGGCTGCGGGTTGAGAATTTTTACCTGGTCCAGGCGGATGGCTCCCTTTTCCACCATGCGTTCCAGGGTGTCGGTGCGGACGGTGCCGGCGTCAACCGTGCCGGCCAGAACCGCCTGGACCACTCCCTCATGGGTGCCGGCATAGCGCAGAGATGCAAGGGCGGTGGCGGGGTTAATCCCTTGTTTATAAAACTCACGCCAGGCCGCGATCCAGCCACCAAAAGAAAGCGGATCCACTGCCATAAAGGACTTTCCTTTGAGGTCGGGGAGGGTGTTGAGGTCATGGCGGTCGGCCTTGGTGAAAATCACGCCGCCAAAGGTGGTGGTCTGTTGGCCGGGGAGATTCTGGTTGATCAAGGTGGCAATGCGGCTGACCCCGTAGAGTTTTTCCAGCTCCACGTATAAGGCGGAGTTGGTCAGGATGAAATCGATCCGGCCCTGTTGGACAGCCTCATGGCATTCCTTGAATCCCAGGGGGATGATGACAAAATGGTAAGCGGGAAGGGTGGCGGAGAGATAGTCGGCCGTGGCCGACCATTTTTCCACGGCGATCCCCTCGCCGCTCTTGGCGAGGACGCCTATGGATACGGTTTGGGGGCTGGCCCACAGCAGGTGCGGCGGGAACAGGAATAACAAAAACAAGCAGATCGTCCGGATGATAACAGTCATAGTCTGCCGGGGAAAAGGTGAGAAGAGCAGAAGCAAGTAAGGGTTACTCCTTGAGTACCATCTGTATCAATAGCATAGCATAGCCCGAGAACAGATGTCTAATGGATTTGCGTGCCAAAATCCTGCCACTGGCCAGTGCATGTTTGAATAGGTGAATCAATCCCCTCTTCCTGCGAGAGGGTTAGGGTGAGGGGGGAAATCCTGATTTGAAGTTCCGGCTGCTCCCCCTCATCCGGCCTTCGGCCACATCCTCCCTCAGTGAGAAGAATTAAACTGAAGATACATGCTCATTAATATTAATATGCAAAGATTGAGCAATGGGTCTCCATCTTTATTTTTCCGATAATTATTCTCCTTGACATTGTTACACGTGTAACATATATTTTGTTCACTATGAATGATAAATGGATTCTCTTCTCATATTCAGTCCCTGCCGCCAACGCCAAGGCACGAATGCGCATCTGGCGACGGATCTCGGCCTGCGGGGCGGTGCAATTAAAGACCGGTCTGCAGATCTTGCCGAACCGTGACGACCTGCTGGAAAGCATCACCTGGTTGATCGGTGAGGTTACCGCCCTTGGTGGGGAGGCGATAGCCATCCAGTGTTCACGGATCGAAGGGATGGAAGACGAGCAGATTGAAAGGCTCTTTCAGGGCCAGATCGATCAGGAATTTCTGCAGATCCAGGCTGAGGTGAGAGAACTGCTGGCGGCGCCGAGCCCTGCTGAGAGCAACGATCAGGCAAAAGAGCTTTTGCCTTCCCTGCGCAAGCTGCGGAAAAGATGCGAATCCTTGCAGGGCCGCGATTTCTTCCCTTCCGGGGCTGCGGTCAAGACCCTTGCCATCCTTGATGCGGCCTCGGAGCAACTGCGCCGTACAGACAATGCGCTTCCTCCGGTCGCATCTTTTGATCGGGCCGGCTATCAAGGTCGTACCTGGGTGACCCGTATTCACCCCTACATCGATCGGTTGAGCAGTGCGTGGCTCATCAGCCGCTTCATTGACGCCCAAGCGCAATTCTGTTTCCTGGAGCCGGGAGAAAAAGCTGAGATCGAAAAAGCGGAGGTCCCCTTTGATATCGCTGGGGCGGAGTTCTCACACCAGGGCGAGCTGATCACCTTTGAGGTAATGGTCCGCGGCTTTGATCTGCTTGATCCGGCCATCATCAAAATCGGCGAATTGATCAAAGCCATCGATATTCAGGAGAGCACAATCCTGCCCGACGATGCCACCCTGTTGAAAAATCTCCTTGATGGCCTGATTACCATTTCCACCAGCGACCACCAGTTGCTGGATCGCGCCCTGCTGCTCTTTGACGCCCTGTATGCCGGGTATTCCCAAAAAAAATAATCGGTGAGCAAAATGAAGAGTGCAACCGTCACATCTGATGCCATCGAGGCCGAAGCAGGATTGTTCCGCAATCATTGTTATATCGGCTTCTTGACCCGCTTTTCCTATGCCCTGGCCCGCAATCCGGTGCTGCCGCTCTTTGCCGCTGCCCTTGGGGCCGGGCCGCAGGGGATCGGCCTGGCGGTCGGTATCTCGACCGTCACCGGGATCCTGTTCAAGATGCCATCCGGGGCCATCTCCGATATCATCGGCCGCCGCCGCACCATGCTGGCCGGGCTGGTGGTCTTCGGGCTGATGCCCTTTGCCTATCTGTTTATTACCCACTATACCGCCCTGGTGGTGGTTCGCTTTCTCCACGGCCTGGCCACTGCCATCTACGGCCCGGTGGCCATGGCGGTGGTGGCCGATGTCGCCGGTCGCCGCAAGGGCGAACTGCTGAGCTGGTTCTCCTCGGTCTGTATTGCCGGGACCCTGCTGGGCGCGCCCCTCGGCGGCTATGTCCTCTTTCTGCTTGGCGGCAAGGGGGCTGCCACACTTGCCGATTTCCGCGTGGTCTTCCTGCTGAGCGGTATTGCCGGTGTTGCTGCCCTTGTCCTCGGGCTCTTTACCCTGCGCAATGGCGATAAACCGGCGGCTGGCAAGGGGCTGGCGGAGCGGGCGCACCTCTTTGCCCGCGGCATCCGTGAGGTCGTGGCCGACAAGCGGATTCTCGCCACCTCGGCGATGGAGGGGATCCAGAATATGAGCATGGGGGCGCTGGAGGCCTTTCTGCCGGTCTATGCGGTCTCCGTGGCCGGACTCAACGTCTTCGAGGCCGGGTTGCTCTGGGGCGTGCAGATCGTGGTGGTTTTTATCGCCAAGCCGCTCATGGGAAGGGTTTCCGACCGCTGGGGGCGTCGGCCGCTGATCGTTGCCGGCATGTTCCTCTGCGCCCTGCCCATGGCGATCATTCCCCAACTGACCGGATTTGTGCCGCTGATGATCGCCGGGGCCTTCTTTGGTATGGGCGAGGCCTTTGTCACCTCCTCATCGGCTGCCATGGTGGCCGATTACTGCCATGCCCGCCATTACGGCGCCGCCATGGGCACCTTCGGCACCATTTTTGATATCGGCCATGCCTCCGGCCCGATTGTCACCGGTCTTTTGGTGGCCTCTCTGGGTTATGGCCCGGCCTTTATCATCGTTGCTTCCCTGCTGATTGCCTCAGTCCCCATGTTTCTCATCATGGTTCGGGAAGAGTCGGCAACGGGAGGTGTTTAACGTAATCACCCGAGCGTCTTGCAAAATGTGTTTGAGAGGAACATAATGAATAAACTGCCTGGAGCGAACTGCTCGAAGCGTAACCTGAAAATTCACAAGGAGGATTATTATGACTACAGGACCAGCATGTCCCATCGCCAATCTTGAGAAACTGCTCATAGCAACTGACGGCACCGTGTACAGCGAAGGCGCAATCCGGGAGGGTATCAAATTTGCCGCGAAATGTTCCAGCAAGCTTTATGTCTGTATGACATTGGAGACGAACCCCGAATATGAGACAACCGGGCAAAATGTCTTGCAGCAAATGGTGGAAGAGGCAACGGTGCATATGACCTCTATAAAGGATCGGGCTACCCAGGCGGGATTGGACTGTGAAACCATCTTGCATGAATCAATGGAGGCATCGCAAGCCATTGTCGATGAGGCGACTGATAAAAAAGTTGACATGATCATTGTCGGCAGACACGGGCATAAAGGCCTGGCCAAGGCCCTGATGGGTGAAGTCGCCGCAAAAGTAATCACCGATGCTCCCTGCAAGGTTATGGTTGTTCCCAAGGCTGCCCAGACAGAATATAAAATCATCCTGGTTGCCACCGACGGTTCGACCCATGCCAAGGCTGCGGTTCAGGAGGCCATTGCCATTGCCAAGCGTAACGGAAGCCACCTTATCGCACTTTCGGCCATGCGTGATGAAAGCGAACGGCAAGAAGCAAAAGAGTTTTCGGAAAAAGCCGCTGCCATGGCTCGAACCGAAGGCGTGGCAGTGGAAGCGATAACCCCAATGGGAAGATCGCATAATGTTATTGTTGAAGAGGCAGGGGGTAGAGGTGTTGACCTTATCGTGATGGGGACGTATGGAAAAACCGGGGTCAAGAAATTTGTTATGGGCAGTTCAACCGAAAAAGTCATCGGGAGCGCCGGCTGTTCAGTCCTTGTGGTAAGAGCGGACTAAATGAAAGTGACGAGCTTGGCCATTGGCTTTGTGAAGGAAGTTATTAAAACGGAGCCTCAACTCATGGCTGTATCGGCATGAGTGTGCCTATTGCCACAGTATGGGTAAACGGGTGGTCGGCAAGCAGACGCAGACCTTTTTGGAATGGCGGGATGATTTTAATAAGCCTGGCCTGGGCAAACAGCACTGCCAAGACTGCCATATGCCAAGAACCATGCGCAAGGTGGTGGAAAACTCCGATAATCCCGAACGGGCCGTCGCTCGCCATCTCTGGACCGGCGGACACTCCCAGCAACGCCTTGCCAGCGCCCTCAGCATGGTTGTCAGCCAGCCGGACGATGGAAAACCGGAACTGACCTTTCACGTCATTAATGTCGGTGCCGGCCATTCGGTACCGACCGGCTCCAACCGCCGGGCCATCTACCTGAACGTGGAAATTCTGGACAAGACAGGGAAGACAGTTGCCGGCAAAGAGTGGATGTTTGCCCCTTCGTATGGCCCTCGACCGGATGACAAGAAGTTCCTGGAAGAAGACAAAAAACGCCCCGACGCCATTGCCGCCATGCAAGCTGATGTCCAGGGACCCCATGAGTCGAGCATCCGTGCTGGAGAGGAACAGATACTCCCTTGGGTCCCTGAATTAAAACCGGGTGACTACACTGTTAAATCCCGATTGATCTATGACCTTAACCGTTATAATGACAGATCATTCAAAGAAGATCAGACGGAAATTAACAGTACCAATCTCAGTATTACGGTGAAAAAAGGTAATCTCTCTTTTATGGCGGTCTTTTGGTAAGGGCCTCATTCAATAACACATTCAATACTTGTAGAGGAAAAAAACCATGCCTGATGTAGCAGTTCACATCCAGTCAAGTGTCAAGCGTACCGGCAAAGAATACCGCGAGGTCCATGAGTGGATCGACAATCCCGCTACCAAGTATGAGCGGCACGATTTTTCCAAGGTCCTGGAGAATGCCGGGATGTTCACGGAGAAGTACGGTGCAGAAGCGGCCCAGGAATATGTCCTGCACTTGGTTGAGGATATGCATTGTCGTTTCAACAAGGTGCTTAAGGAACATCAGAATCTGACCGCTGACTGCCTCAAATATTTTGGGGCATAAAAGAGCCTGTTGCAAAAGTATAATGAGTGTGGTTCGACAGGCTCACCACGAATGGGAAAAGGCTAATAAATCTAATTAAGATACCGTTCACCCTGAGCTTGTCGAAGGGTATTACCGGAGTTTTGCAACAGGCATAAAAGAGATCAATATTAGAAAGGACTGGCGCAGGTGCTAACCTTGCCAGGGTGACATTATGAATGAAGAACAGACAGTCTCCTTTCGTGAGGCGTTCTGGGTGTGGGTCAAAATCGGATTTTTGAGTTTCGGCGGTCCGGCCGGTCAGATCGGTCTGATGCATAAGATGCTGGTGGAAGATCGGAAGTGGATCAGCAATGACCGCTTCCTCCATGCCTTGAATTATTGCAACCTACTGCCCGGTCCCGAGGCCCAGCAGCTGGCCATCTATATCGGCTGGCTGCTTCATGGCACCAGGGGCGGGGTGGCGGCGGGGCTCCTCTTTGTCATCCCCGGCATGTTCACCATCCTGGCGCTCACGATCCTCTATGCCGCGTTTCATCAGGTCGTGGCGGTGCAGGGCTTATTTTATGGCCTGAAACCGGCGGTGCTGGCCATCGTGATTATGGCGGTCTTCCGGATTGCGGCCAAGTCCCTGAAGACCCCCTATCTTGTAGGCCTGGCAGGTCTTGCCTTTATCGCCATGTTTTTCTATCATACCCCCTTTCCGCTGGTGATCTTTGGTTCCGGCATCCTCGGTTATCTGGGCCTGAGTGTCTGCCCCCACTATCTGGGCGCGGCCTGCCCCCAGTGGATTTGCGGCGGTAAAACTTCCGAAGGTGCTGCCGGTGAGGAGGCAGGGATTATCGACATCCTCCTCGCCACGGATGCGGAAGGCCGGTTTGCCCCCACCCTGAAAAGAAGCCTCAAGGTGCTGGCTGTCTGGGGCGGGGTGTGGCTGGGGCCGGTGGCGCTGGTACTCCTGTTGCTTGGGCCGGATCATGTCTACTCCAAGATCGCGCTTTTTTTCAGCAAGATGGCCGTTGTCACCTTTGGCGGCGCCTATGCCGTGCTCGCCTACATGGCCCAGGAGGCCGTGGCCAACTATGGCTGGCTGCACTCGGGAGAAATGCTCGACGGCTTGGCGCTTGCCGAAACGACCCCTGGCCCGCTGATCCAGGTGGTGCAGTTTGTCGGTTTTCTGGCGGCCTTCCGCTCTCCCGGCGTGCTCAACCCTTATGTGGCCGGGACTCTTGGGGCGTTGTTGACCGTGTGGGTGACCTTTGCCCCCTGTTTCCTGTGGATCTTTCTTGGCGCGCCCTATATCGAGAAGCTGCGCCATAATAAATTTATGAAGGGGGCTTTGTCCGGGATCACCGCCGCGGTGGTCGGGGTGGTGCTCAACCTGTCCATCTGGTTTGGCCTCAACGCCATGTTCGGGCGCACCGGTCAGATCAAGCTGCTCGGGGCAGCCATTCCCGTACCCGATATCCAGACGGCGGACTGGTTCGCCCTGGCGCTGGCCACGCTTTCCTACCTGGCCATGAAATATTTGAAACTGGGGATGATCCCCGTCCTTGTTGGCTGTGCCGGTGTAGGATTTTTATGGAAAACATTCATGTAGGAGAAGCAAATATGGAAAAGATTATTACCCCCACGGAACTTACCGCTCTGTTGCAATCAGGCAACAAGGTGACCCTGCTCGATGTCAGGAGAAAAGAGGACTTCGACAAGTCCCCCGCAGGGATTGCTGATGCCCAGTGGCACGATCCGGCAACGGTAGATCAGTGGCTGCCCACCCTGCCGAAGCAGCAGGATGTGGTGCTCTACTGCGTCCGTGGCGGATCGGTCAGTCAGTCGGTGCAGAAACAACTGGCTGATGCCGGCATCCAGGCGAGATATGTGGAAGGCGGAATTGAGGCCTTTCAAAAAGGGTAACAGCTCAGATCTGACCGGCTTCGATGAAGAGGCAGGTATCTTCGCCGGGGGTGAAGGGGGCAAGCTTATAGCCGCTGAACTGCAGGCGGATTGTGAATCCTGAGTTGCGGAGAAGTCCTTGCCATCTTTCTGCGGGAAAAGCAGCAAGATGCAGGGTGTGGCTCAGATCTTCATTGACCGCCCCCGGTTGCCCGGGTCGGACCCGATAGCGCTCTTCGAGGGTGATCTGTTCATCGGCGTAGCCGCGTTTGGTTTCCTTGATGATACTGCCGCCTCCAGGCTGTTCAAAGATCTGGAATTGGAAGAGCTTTTTAGGGCCAAGGTTCAGAAGGGTTTGGTCGGGGATAAAGAGCTGCAGGAGCAGCCTGCCATCCCGTTTGAGAACAGTCCTGACCTGGGCCAAACATTTTTTTATTTGTTCCTCGGTTAAGAGGAGGTTCAGGGTATGATAGGGGATGATCACGGTGTCGAACTGCCGGGCCAGGGCCAGCTTGGTCATATCCATGCACAGATAGGAGATGTTGGGCTGAGACCTCAGTCGCGCCAGGCGCAGCATGGAAAGCGAGAGATCAATGCCGGTGATATCGGCCCCGGTCTCGGCCAACAGCCGGCAGAGACGGCCGCTGCCGCAGCCAAGCTCAAGCACGGTGCCGGGAACCGTAATCCTTTCCCGGTAAAAGGGGAGATCCTCCTGGAAATAGGCCATTTCCAGGTCGTAGAACCGGCAGTAGCGTTCACTGCTCAGGGGCAGGAAGAGCTCATCCGGCTCCTGGTGGCTGTCAAAGATGTCTGCGGCCATTCTGTTCAGTGTAAATCTTTTCCTTGCAAAAAGGCTATTTCTGTTTCAGCAGATCGCGGATCTCGGTCAGCAGCAGTTCTTCCTTAGTAGGCGTCGGGGCCGCCGGCGTTGCTGCCGTGAGTTTCAGGGAGTTGAGGGCCTTGACCATGATGAAAATGGCGAAGGCAATGAGCAGGAAATCAACGGTTGTCTGGATAAACTTGCCATAAGAGAGAAGTACCGGCTCGACGCCTGCTGATCCGGCCTTCAGGGTAATCGCGAGTTTGTTGAAATCCACGCCGCCAATAAGCAGGCCAATCGGCGGCATGATCACATCGTTTACGATAGAGGAGACGATCTTGCCAAAGGCCGCGCCGATAATAATACCAACCGCCATGTCCATGGCATTTCCCTTGACCGCAAACTCTTTGAATTCTTTCAATAAACTCATTTTTGGTCCTCATTGGGTTGAATTGAAGAAGATTGCCGGTCTGTCCGGGTTTGAACAACAATCGCATTTTTTTTGCAGAATGGGTGCTCTCTGATCAAGGGAATATTTATCTTGTTTCATTCGTTAACCTTCTGCGAATAATCAAGCATATCAACGCGCTTTACCCTTTGCAAGAGTAAAGCGCGTTGATAATGAAGAGGAAAAAATACACATGAATTCAAAAGTCCCGCTGTCAAATTGATTACTGGGGAGCTTTGATTCCGCTGTTGATTGGTGTGATGCCAAGTTGGCCTCAGCAGGGGATGGGATTATGTTTATAGTTCCAACGGTGTTCTTGGAAGTGTGGTGTTGTGGTACTTATCGTTTTGCTATTCATGGCCTGGATAGAGATTGCTGACCCTCTTTTATCTTCAAGCGGTTACCTGTCGTAAAACAAAAAAACTGGGGGTAAAGTTCAAATGTTGATAAGGTGATAAGGGATGTCAAGGGAACCCCTGGTGTATTCAGCATCAATGGGTATTTAGCTTCATTCTTCATTTGGAGGGACTCTTCATGAAACAACCGAAAATTTTTTCCGCTTTTTGCTTAATCATCCTGTTGGCTTTATTTCTGGGCTGTGCATCTACACCAAAGCATGAGGGAACCGGAGAATATGTTGATGATACTGTTATCACCTCAAAGGTCAAGGAGGCAATTCTTGAAGATTCTTCCCTCAAGGTAAATGAGATCAACGTCGAAACCTTTAAGGGGATCGTTCAACTGAGTGGTTTCGTTCGTTCCCGGGCCGACATCAACAGGGCGGTTGAGGTTGCAGGTAAGATCAAAGGGGTGAAGTCGGTCAAGAACGATATGCTGCTCAAGTGACGGTGCATTGTTCTCAATTCTTTATAAATCCATTGCAATAGGAGGTTTAACATGAAACGTTTTCTGATTGCAGCTGCGGTTGCTGCTGCCACCTTTACTACCCCGGTCTTTGCTGACGATGTTGGCGTCTCGGTCAGCATAGGCCAACCCGGTTTCTATGGCCACCTTGATATCGGTGATTTTCCGCAGCCACAAGTGATCTACCGTCAGCCGATAGTTATTGAAAACGGGGTGCAGATGGACCGCCCGCCAATCTATCTGCGCGTCCCCCCGGGTCACGCCAAACATTGGCGCAAGCATTGCCGCGAGTACAACGCCTGCGGCGAGCGGGTCTTTTTTGTCCATGAAGACTGGTACAACCGCGAGTATGTCCCACGTTATCAGGAACGACATCGTGATCGCCGGGATGATCGTCGTGACGATGACAGGAATGAGGATCATGGACATTATAAGCATGACCGCCATGACCGTGATCATGGTCGTGATGATCGCTAACGTATTGGCATAACACTTGTCCGGGATCATTTTGCCGCATAGGGCATGATGAAAATAGGTCATGCATCATACAAACCCTGCCGTTGGCAGGGTTTGTTGTTTGTACACAGCTCACATCCTCCCATGATAAAGAAGCATGAATAAACAGGGATCGTAGCGTTTATTCACCAGCAGGAAGGGCAATAGCCGTCTCTTTCTCGTTGGTCATCGTTCCCGCGCTTCAAGGGTGGGAACGCGTATTCTGCGTCGATGCAATGTGGCCAAGTAGAAAACGGACAGTTTGTTTATTCCCTGCACCAGCAAGCCAATATTTGACTATCTGAAATTGTGGTGGCATTCTAAAAATGGACATTGATAACTACTCACTGGCATGCTGTCCATGGCGGTGAGCAAGAGTTTCTTTAAGAGGAGGAGTCGAAATGAATGCAGTCAAGGGTGTGGCAATCGCGCTGATCCTGGCCGGTGCCATGGGGTTGGCATATGGCAGTTTCAGCTATACCAAGGAGACCCAAAAGGCCAAGCTGGGACCGATCGAGTTGTCAGTAAAGGAAGAAAAGACGGTCAATATCCCGGTCTGGGCCGGCGTGGCTGCGATAGTGATTGGCGGCGTGCTCCTGCTTTCCGGGAGCAAAAAAAACTCATAAACGTGAGGAGAAGCAATGGACATCAGAGGCTTGTTAATTTTTCTTGCAACCGGAGCAGTGGCGGGTTGGTTGGCCGGAATGATGATGAAAGGCGGGGGCTTTGGCCTCCTG
This sequence comes from uncultured Desulfobulbaceae bacterium, assembly GCA_903887485.1. Taxonomy (GTDB): domain Bacteria; phylum Desulfobacterota; class Desulfobulbia; order Desulfobulbales; family Desulfocapsaceae; genus UBA2270. The sequence continues at coordinate 14,853 of CAISPV010000080.1, forward strand.
GGTAACATTTTGATTGGCGTTATCGGTGGGGTCGTAGGTGGCTTCCTGCTCAGGATGCTGGCACTGGCCGCTGGCGGTATAATCGGCTCAATAGTGCTGGCTGCTGTGGGAGCCGTGGCGTTGCTGTTTTTGATCGGCCTTGTCAAGAAAGTTTAAAGAGTTCTGCTGAACCATCCGGGGGATAACGGGAGAGGTGGGGGACAGTACACAAAAAGAAAAAAGGAGGAGAAAGTGACCATGAAAAAGATAATGATGGTTTTGATGAGTTTGCTGGTTCTCTTGCAGGTGACGAATGTCGTCGCCCAGCAGGCGGATAAGGCTGGGTGCAAGGACCACTCGCTTTTTCCTACGCGAATGCCCGATTATGAGATTGAGAACTGTAAAATCGAGGATTTTGCGGCCTATGAATTTCAGGTGAAGAAGGGCCCGAAAACGCGGGTGGAAGGTAAGTTTACCTTCATCACCTACGCCTTTAAAGGGAAAAGGGAAACTGAACCAAGTGGTCTTGCCGTTGTCCGTAATTATGAGAATGCCATCCAGAAGATCGGGGGTACGATCGTGCAGAGTGATCCGGACCGGTGGGTGAATGGGTCAATTGTCAAAGATGGCCAGGAAACGTGGTTTGAGGTGCAGAAAGGGAATGGCAAAATCTGGTTGCGGATCGTCGAGAAGAAAGCGATGGAGCAGGCCATCGTGGCAGATGCGACGGTCTTCAGCAACGATATCAGGGCAACAGGTCACTCGGCGGTTTACGGCATCTATTTTGATACTGCAAAGTCCACCATTAAGCCCGAGTCGGCACAGGCCATCGGCGAGATCGCCAAGATGCTGAAAGCCGATCCCAGTCTCAAGATCTTTGTCGTCGGCCATACGGACAATCAGGGCGGAGTTGAGAGCAATATTAAACTCTCCCAGGACCGGGGCGAGGCTGTTCTCCAGGTGCTTGTCCGCGACCACGGCATTGCTGCCACCCGCCTGAGATCCTACGGATGTGGTCTGTTCTCACCCGTTGCCTCCAACGACAGCGAGGACGGCCGGGCCAAGAACCGGCGGGTCGAACTGGTCAAGCAATAAGACGCAAACCGTTATGCATTACAGGCCGTTAGCAGTAGCTGATAAAGGCTGAGAGCAAAGGGGTGGAAAGATTTATGGATATCCGACAGGTCGCCAATAGAAACAAATATGATTTAGCAGCTTCCAGCTATGACCTTATTGCCTTCTTGCTGAGTTTGGGACAAGCGCGGAAACTTTACAAAGAGGTCGCGAGGAACCTCGATATTCCAGCCGACGGTACTGTCGTTGAGTTTGGCTGTGGACCGGCTACCGTCGTGCCAAGCCTTCTGCGGGTCATTGACGATTCGGCGAAGATCATCGGTATTGATTTTTCTCAGCAAATGATTGTCATCGCCAACCGTAAGAAGGAAGCCAATGGTTGGCGCAACGTCCAGTTCGAATGCATGGATATGTATGATTTTTCGCCCGCGCAAAAGGTTGATGCCGTGGTTTTCTGCCTGGCCCTGACCGCGATGCCCGATTACCAGAAGGCCCTTGATCATGCCCTTTCGATCTTGAAACCAGGGGGGCAATTATTGATTGTCGACTCAATCCCCCTCCATTCCAGATGGTATCATCCCCTTACCAATGCCTATATCTACCTAAAGTCCCTTGTTGTTGGCGCCAAACCGGTTGCTGAAATCTTTGAGTACATTGACCAGCAGACCATTGCCGTCGAAAAAAAGACCATGGCTTTGGGAGTCTACACGTTGATAAAATCGAGAACTCCTCAATAACCAAGGAGGCCAAGGAGTCATGTTATGCCCTATAAAACCAATAAAGATTTGCCGGAAAATGTAATCCATGTACTTCCTGCCCATGCCCAGGATATTTACCGGGAGGCATTCAATCATGCCTGGCAGGAATATGCGAGCCCTGAAGATCGCCGGGGCGATGCTTCCCGGGAAGAAACGGCGCATAGGGTGGCATGGTCAGCGGTGAAGAAAAAATATGAAAAGACCGGTGATACGTGGACAGCAAAAGAATGATAGTTGGTTAGTGTAACGTTCTTTCTGTAAATCATCCGCCGGAGGAGTAGTAACTTCCATGTAAGCCCCGTGTTGATGACACGTGGCTTTTTGTTTTTTACAATACAGATAACTCTGCATTCTTCTTGAGAATTATACATCCTGCTGGTACATATCAGGATTGTTTTGAGTTTTACGGTATTTGATTGCGATCTGTTGTTCCCTTCTTCGTTTACGTTTTTTCGAGTCAGTCAGGGGTCCACTATAGAAAGGAATGTGGCGAAAGATGTGATAACAGGACTTGGCATAACAGCCCAATTTGACGTCAATTCTCGACTTGTCAAAGTAAATTAACTTGATAATCAATGACTACCCCCTGCATAGTGGAGAACCAGCTCTTGAAGTACGCTTTTATCATTATAGTTTTGGCATGCTCGTTGCTCTCCGGTTGTGCAGGTACCAATTTTGCCAATTCCCCAACTCCCGTAAGCATTAAAGAGGAGTGGATCCGTAAGGAGCTCACTGTATGGGGTGGTACTAGGATCTTCGCAGTTGGTGATATGGAGTTTGGATATCTACGGTATGATAGCGATGCCACGTTCACGGTAGATCCTGGGCGAAAGCGTATCAAAATGTTTTATTATGCGAATCGAGGAAATGCACAAGGACTCTTTTGGCAGACCGATATCGTGAGTCTTGATGCCGAATTAAAGCCAAACGGAAGGTATCAAGTTCGTGGCGATTACGAAGAAGCGAAAGTTCGGTTCCGGTTGGTCGATCTTGAGACAGAACAAGTGATAGCAGAGTCTGATGAAGCTCCCATTGTTCGTCGTCCGAGTCCTGCGCAGGAATCACCAAATGTAATTCCCCTATTTATCCCCTAACGATAGAAGATTTACCACCCCAAATAGCTCACAATCGTTAGGTTTTTTTATTATGCGTCATGACTAACACCATGGTCAAGCGGATTTGTGTAAAAATCTGTGCAAACAGTTCAACTTGGACGTTGGGATTCAAAAGACAATAATGTTTGATGTAAATGCTGCAGAAAATTTGTTCTTTCATGTCTGTAGAACAATGGAGAAATTCTCTAGCAGACGAACTAAAATGGTTAGCGAGTTACTCTTTCTGATCATGTCGCTAAACCACCTTAGGGAATGGATAGCTCCGGGGTATAAAAAGAACAAAGACGGGAATTGGCCTACACCTCATAATTTGCAAGAGCAATTTTTCCTTACAATTTGGGATCTTCCTGAATTCAAGACAATCAATAAACTTTGCAATGGGACGAAACATTTTATATCAAATCAGCAATTAACTAGCACAGTTTACGGAGTTAATTTTGATGACTGGGATAGTTTCGATGATGTTCAAAACTTTGATAATGGCCCGCCGCAAATATTTAAGGTAGATGGCATAAATGTCGAGACAGTATTACTTAAGGTTCTCGAATTCTATTCCAAAAATTGGTTTGAAAAATCACAATAAAACGGTTGCATGTCGGCTGACAGGTCTTTGGTCCGCTACGTTTTCGTTTGTCGTTATATCCTTTGTGTCTGTTGCTTGGGCTAGTATAATCCTTCTGTTTCTATAGTAGCGCCACATTCTCCCGTCGCGACCATCAACCTTTTTTTGAGAACCAGCCCCATGTCATTTGCCTCCCTCGGACTCTCCGAAGCCCTTCTCCGTGCCATTGATGAGGCCGGATATGCCACTCCCACGCCGATCCAGCTCAAGGCAATCCCCGCTGTTCTCTCCGACAAGGATGTCATGGCTGCGGCCCAGACCGGCACAGGGAAGACCGCCGGTTTTGTCCTGCCGCTGCTGCAGCGTCTGGCCGGCGGCCCCAAGGTGAAGGCGAACCATATCCGCGCCCTGGTGCTGACGCCGACCCGGGAGCTGGCGGTGCAGGTTGAGCAGAGCGTTGCCACCTATGGCAAACACCTGGCGCTGAAATCGGGAGTTGTTTACGGCGGGGTGAAGATCAATCCGCAGATGATGAAGCTGCGCGGCGGGGTCGATGTGCTGGTGGCGACCCCGGGACGGTTGCTGGACCTTTTCAACCACAACGCCGTGCAGTTTGCGCAAGTGGAGACCCTGGTGCTTGATGAGGCCGATCGGATGCTCGACATGGGCTTCATCAACGATATCCGCAAGATCCTGGCCCTGCTGCCGCCAAGGCGCCAGAACCTCCTCTTCTCGGCCACCTTTTCCAGCGACATCCGCAAGCTCACCGAGGGGCTCCTCAGAAATCCGGTACTGATAGAGGTCAGCCCACGCAACACCGCGGCCAAGAGCGTGAAGCAGTGGGTCTATGAGGTCGACAAAGGCAAGAAGCCAGCCCTGCTCAGTTACCTGGTGCGCAACAAAGGCTGGGAGCAGGTGCTGGTCTTCGTCCGCACCCGCAACGGTGCCGACAGCCTGGCCGGGAGATTGGGGAACGACGGCATCACCACGGCGGTGATCCACGGTGACAAGAGTCAGGGCGAGCGTGCCCGTGCCCTGGCTGACTTCAAGGCGGGTACGGTCCGGGTCCTGGTCGCCACCGACATCGCCGCGCGTGGTCTCGATATCAGTGAGCTGCCGCACGTGATCAATTTCGATCTGCCCAAGGTGCCTGAGGACTACATCCACCGTATCGGCCGCACCGGTCGAGCCGGTTCCACGGGGGAGGGGATTTCGCTCGTCAGCGCCGATGAGGTTCAGCTTCTTGCCGCCATCGAGACCCTGATCAGCCAGACCCTGGTGCGTGAGGTGGTGCACGGTTTTATCCCGAACCATAATGTCCCCTTGACCCGCCAACTGAAGGTGCGCCCGAAGAAGCCGAAAAAACCAAAGCCGGTGCAGGAACAGGGTCAGGTGCGGAAAACGGATGGGGAACCAAAAAACAGTGGCCACAAACCGAGCCGGGGTGGTAAATCGTAGGCCGCCGGGCAAAGACAGCAGAAAAGGTGGGGCATTCCCCTGGTAGCCTGTGAACGGCAATATTGCAGAAAAAAACAACATGCGGCATGAATGATTCGGTCTCCACTTTTTTCGACCACATCAATCCGCGTCCACTATTGAGGAACAGGAACCAATGAGTACAGAACAAGCATTACAGGCCCGGAGCGAATCTCAGTGTGAATTGTGCGGCGCCACAGAGGGTCTCGGCGTCTATGAAGTCCCGCCGAGCTCCAATGGCAGTGCCGATCAGTGCGCACTTATCTGTGCAACGTGCCGCGAGCAGATTGAAAATCCGGAAAAAGTTGATGCCCAGCACTGGCGTTGCCTGAACGAGAGCATGTGGAGCCAGATACCGGCGGTGCAGGTGCTGGCATGGCGGATGCTCAAGCGCCTGAGCACGGAAGGCTGGGCGCAGGGCCTGCTCGATATGCTCTTTCTGGATGAAGACACCCAGGCCTGGGCGCAGGCAACGGGCGAAGGGACAAGCAATGAAGAGGGCGCCAGACATGTCGACAGCAACGGCACCCTGCTTGAGACAGGCGACACGGTAACCCTGATCAAGGATCTCAATGTGAAAGGGGCCAATTTTACGGCCAAGCGGGGCACGGTTGTTCGCGGAATTTCGCTGGTTGCCGATAACCCTGAGCAGATCGAGGCCCGTGTCAGCGGCCAGCAGATTGTCATTCTGACGAAGTTTGTGAAGAAGGCGAACTGATTTTACACTCTATCATTCCGGAACAAATAAAAGGAGATGAAATATGCAAGCACGCGGACCACTCATGATAGAACACCGTCTGATCGAACGAATGCTCAACGTCATCCAGCGTATGCTCGAGCGTGTTGAGCAAGCACATGTGATTGATCCCTTTTTTGTGGATACGGCTGTTGACTTTATTCGGGTATACGCCGATCGTACCCACCACGGCAAGGAAGAAGATATTCTGTTCAGAGATCTTCGGAAGAAAGACCTCTCCAGTGAGGACCGGCAACTGATGGAGGAACTGATTGCAGACCACATTTTCGGACGCACCACGACAAAGGCCCTGGTAGAGGCCAACATCCGTTACCGGGAAGGAGATGCGGCCGCACTTGGTGAAGTGACGGCCCACTTGCAAACACTCGTCGATTTCTATCCGGTACATATTAAAAAGGAAGACGTCGTAAGCTTCCCTGCTTTCCGGGCTTATTTTTCAGAAGAGGAGGACCTGGCCATGCTTGCCGAGTTCTGGGAGTTTGACAGAAAGATGATTCATGAGAAGTACACGGTTGTGGTCAAAGAGTCTGAGGCAAAATGAATAATCCCGAACCAGGCCATGGAACGGAGGATACGGAGAACAGGGCCCAGCTCCAGTGTTCCAAATCATTAACAGTTTTGCAAAGAGGTCCAAATGAATAATGACTTACAAACCGATGAGTATGGGATCTCTATTTCAAGGGAGATTACTGTTTGCAGAAACATGATCGAGAGGCAAAGAAAACACCTGCTACGCTTCGAGAAGCAGTACGGATTTTTTACAGAAGAGGTGGTAAGAAATGACAGCCTGCAGATTGAAACAACAACGCGGGACATCGATCAGTGGCGCAATGAATACGAAGGCTTGCTTGCCTGGCAGCAGAGACTGCGGGAGTATGAAGAGGCTTATAAGGCATTGCGCCGCTGACAGGGGGCAATTATAGCCCCTGGCAAAAATGATTGATCACAACGAAAAAACGCCGGCCCTCTTAATAGAGCCGGCGTTTTTTTATGAGTCTAATAGAAAAAAATAATCTAATGGCCGCCGGGGAAAAATACCCTGCTCAGAACGTAGAACACAACCAGAAGCCCGACTCCGAGGCCAATACTCCATTTGACGAGCGCAATTTCTATCGGCAGGAGAGGTTCGTACTCCATTTTTTTCAACTCATCGGCAATCTTTGATTTTTCAGTCATGTAAGGCCTCCATTAACTGGGAAGAATTGGTGGTTTGACCCCGTGGAAAAACAGCCACGAGATAGCGAGTCCGACCCAAATGATAAATCCGAACAGGGAAACGCAGTATACTGCCGCGAGTTTACCGATCCCTTCTTCCATAAGCTTCTTGAAGTTTGAAACCACCCCGATGGTGAAAAAACAGAGGACAAAAAACATGGTCCTGAACACATCGCCTTGAGCAATTGCCGACTTGGCAACGGACAGGAACTTCTTTGGCGCCTTTGCTTCATCGTTCAATTTCTTTTCACGGTCTTTTGCCACTTTGAGTGTTGTCTGCAAGGGAGCTGTAACCGTTGGATCTTTGCTGGCGCTGATCTGCTTTTCCAGGGAACTAATTTGCACCTTCACTTCTGTAATGGCGTTTTCGGTGGGACTAAGCGTCTTGACCGTTGGCCAGCAGATGGTAAGGAGAATAACAAAGGTAAGGATATACCCGAGTACGAATTTGGGGAAACGGGTCCAGACTTCCATGAGGCCTACTTTCTGGCCGGGTTTACATTCGATCTTGGCACACCAGATGTAGGCAAGGATAACGGCCCAGACGCCGATAAAGATATCGATAAACATCTTTACCGTGGTGGCGGTCATGGTGATCCACCCCTCGGCATAGTTGATGCCCTCCATGTCCATGGCCTGCGCCCGGATCAGGGCATCGGTCACGGCGCCGCTGGCAATGGCCCCGCCATCGGATTTGACCGCCAGTCCCATCCAGGCCCCGGCAACCAGCGGTTCGTGCCAGAGAAACATCTTGGCGGCAAAGGGGAGAATGATCATCTCCACTGCCACGAAGATCACAACAAGGGATGAAACCATGATGGGAATGATTGGACGGGCACGGATGGCCCCACCGGTGGCAATTGCTGCGGAAACGCCGCAAATGGAAATACCGGAGGCCAGTGGTGCTGCCCATTCACGATTGAACTTGAAGTATCTTCTGGCGATATAGTAGACGACAGCCCAGTAGATCAGGTAGGCCTCGACAATAGCGCAGAATCCCCGGAACATGATGTTGCTGGCAAGCCCGAAAGATTCTGCCGCTTTCACGCCCAGCCCCGCGCCCATGATCACGATCGCTGTTTTGATATACAGCTCCGGCCGGACTGCTTCCTTCATGGCCGCCGCCAGACCTGGGAAAAAATTGCCGATAATGAGCCCTGCCGCCAGGGCAATGATGAAGCCGAATTCGCCGGTCATGCTCAGCGACCAGCCGATGCCGAATTTTGCCAGTTCGTTCTTGGTGGCGGCGATATAGGCGAAGTGGCCGCAGAACCAGCAGAGATAACTGCACCAGAAAACCAGGGTAAAGCCGATGGCGAATTTTTTGAAGTCCGCCCCGATCATCATTGCCCCCAGCCCCATGATCACCAGCATCGCAATGAAGGTGATAGCCACCGAAGCCAGGGGTGAAATCCCTTTCTGCTCATACTTCTGCCCCACTGCCAGTGCGGCAGGGTCAGCCTTGGTGGTGATGGTAATATCTTTGCCGTTGCTTTGTTTGAGTGTTATCCTGGCGCCGTCAATCTTGGTGATGTCGCCCTTGATGTTCTGATAGGTGATTGACACGGGATTGGTGGCCTTGGAGGCATCGCTCCACACCCCCATCTTGGCCCCCCAGCCCATCAGGTCGTAGCCTTGAAAAGAGCTGAGGGAAAGAATAAAAATAAACAGGCCCAGCCAGAGCGAGAGCCAGTCTTCACTCAGCCACCCCTTTTTTACCTCAATTTTGCAGGTTTCTTCGGAATCGCAGTGTCCTTCTGTTAGTTTGTCTTCATCGATTTTTTTTGGGTCCATACTTTCTCCCTTTTTTGACCACGTTCGCAGTGAAAAATAGAATAGAGTGGGATGAGAGTTGGTTGCTCATTCCATGGCCGTACGGTTATTAAATACGAAAGACTGATCTTTTGATGGCTTGTTGCCAACCCTCCTTTTTTGTAGGTTTATTGGATGCTTATGTGAGACAAGCGCTTCTGTTTCAGGGATATTTCCCGAATACGACATTGAAATGGATAGATTTTTTATCTCTGTGCAGTTGAGGGGAAGCAAAAGTATGCGGAGATGAAGTCTTGCCATTGCTGATCCCCTGTGACTTTAAACTTTACCCTATGTGGTTTGAAATGATGATATTACAAAATTGGCTTCAATTGCAAAATAAATAAAGGAAGTTGCCCTCACTCAGAGTGATTTCCTTACCATCGTGAATCTCAGTGATAAACAATCGCTTTTTGTGGTCTCAGAGAATGAAAATGAAGAAGACACTCTAAAAAATGGCAAAGAAGTAACGCAATAACATTTGCCGGTGGTGACCAAGAAGAACAACCTGACCGCTTTCCTTTCAAGAGGGAGGCGGTTTTTTTATTTGTATTGACAAAAGCACCCCCCATAACAGAGAATAAAAGTAACCTCACCCATTTTTATCAAGGTGATCCGGCGGGCTTATGTCGGAATAATCGGTTTCACCGGTAGGGAATTAAGGATCGTGGGGCGGGTGGTGGAGAAGGTTGGAAAATATGAAGAGGTGGAAGATGAAAAAACAATCTGTGCGTTGATAATAGCTTTTCTGCTTAATAATTGTGGCATTCTTGTTAAGAAAACTCAACCTGGAAAATAAGGAGAAAACAATGAAACACTCCCGCAACACCTTGCTATTTTTCACTCTTTTTTTCATCTCTGTACTTGGCTTTACCCTGTTTTTTTCAGATAAAGCGATGGCTGTCGCCAAAAGTCATGAATATGGTGACATTGAAATGAGTCATGCCGTTCAAAATAAATCGGTCATGCCGGTAACCTTCAGGCATTGGACCCATCGAGATAAATATACCTGCCGCCTCTGTCACGTTGATCTCGAATTTGCTCAGAAGGCTGGTGGAACAGGTATTGTTGAGGCTGATAATCGTGATGGACGCTACTGCGGCGCCTGTCACAACGGTAAGCTTGCTTTTGAAGTAACCTTATGCGCAAGATGCCATCCAAAAAATCAGTCGGAGAAAAATGAGCTCGACCTGAAGGCAAAAGAAGATTTTTTTAAACTTAAAAAGATCCTTCCTCCAGCAAGGTATGGCAATAAAATCGACTGGATAACGGCGGAAAATACGGGGAAAATAAAGTTAATTGATTCGCTGCCAGGCATCACTATGCCGCAGCAGAATATGGTTGTAAACCGCCGTGATGAGCCGCGAACACCGAGCTTGCCGGGTCTGCCTGGTATTATTTTCTCACATTCAAAACATGTCATCTGGAGTGGCTGCGGAATGTGTCATCCTGAACCTTACGCCCTTGAAGCCGGAAAAACAGCCGTGACCATGAAAGAGATCATTAGCGGCAAATATTGCGGCCGATGTCATGGCACCGTCGCCTTTCCCCTCAATGACTGTTCACTCTGCCACAGTAAACCCGTAACTCTGAAAGAGGAGAAAACTCCATGAAGAATTTACAGTCCAGTTTTTTCACAACCTTGCGTAGAAAATGAGTCGCTTTTCAGGTCTCATTCTTACGACTGCCGTACTGCTTTTCGCGGGCCTGTTTTTCTATGCATGCAGCTCCAGTAGCTTGAATGATTTTCTGCTTCAAAGAGAAATAGGTGACCTTTCATCCGAGCCTGTTTACCAGAAAAAATTTTCAGGGACATCCATATCCCAGACAAAGCTGGCCCAACTGTTGGAAATGTCACTTTACAGGTCATCTCCTGAAAAATATGGGGACATTGTTTTTCGGAAGCGAAGCGTGCCGCAGGGGAAATATCCGGTTGTTTTTTCCCACAGGACACACAGGGTGCGGTATACCTGCCGGGTTTGTCATGTGGAGCTGGAATTCAGTATGAATCCAGGAGACAGCGGTATAACGAGAGAGGATTGTCTTGCGGGACGTTTTTGCGGCGCCTGCCACAACGGAGAAATTGCATTTGATGTCAAATCTTCCTGTGATTCTTGCCATATAAAAATTGATAAAAATGGCAATTATGCAACAAAAAATGTTGCCTCAGCTAGACTCCCTCCTCAGAAATATGGTGATGGTGTCAATTGGGTTGAAGCCATGCGGAAGGGACTCATTGCCCCCAAAAAATCAATTTATGAGGAGAGCGTACAGTCAATGTCGCTGCCCTCTCATCTTGAGCGTTCGATGCGCTGGACAACACGGGATCCGAGAACACTGGTCCATTTTTCCCATGTGGAACATATACGGTGGCTTGATTGTTCCAACTGTCATCCGGATATGTTCAATATCGAACGGATGGGCACTGTTGCTTTTGATAAGGAAAAAATCCTGTATGGCATGTTCTGTGGGTCCTGCCACATGACAGTAGCCTTTCCCATAAACGGTTGCAGCCGTTGCCACGAGAACTTGAAGGATAGGGATTAGCGCTTTATGCCGCCTGCGGCGGCGATTTGAGCTGGGGTATGAGAAGGAATTTCTACCCCAGCCAGGTGCCAATCTGATAGACGGCCGTGGCCAGGAGGAAGGCAAATATTGTGTTGAAGGATACAGAGAACAGGGCCCATCCCCAGTGTCCCGCTTCTTTGGCGATACAGACCACCGTCACAAAACAGGGGGAGTAAAACATGATGAAAATCAGGACGGCCACCGCCACCACCTTGTTCCAGTTGGGGTCGCTGGTTAGTCGCTTGCCTAAGGAGTCTGAGGCCTCCTTCTTGACCTTGCCCATGGAGTAGGCGGTTCCCAGGGTGGAGATGATCACCTCTTTGGCCGCAACTCCACCAACCAGGGCAATATTGGTGCGCCAGTCAAATCCCGCTAATCTGGATACGGGTTCCAGGGCGATGCCGATCCTGCCGGCAAGGGAGCTGCGTAAGGCCTGTTCTGATTCCTGATTAGTAATGGCGGAGATCTGTCGCCGGATGGACGCTGCTTCCTTTGAAATTTCTTCTTTTTTCGATGTGCTCTCGGCAATGATATCAGGCGCAAATGCAGCAGTGACTGTCTGTCGTTGCTGGTCGTAAGCGGCCTGGGTTGCTGCGGGTAGTCCGGGGTAGGTCATCATGGCCCAGAGGAGGATGGAGATGCCCAGGATGACGGTTCCGGCCTTTTTGATGTACTGCCAGGTGCGCTCCCAGGTGTGGATGGCCAGTCCCCGCAGGGTGGGGAAACGGTAGGGGGGCAGTTCCATGACAAAGGGAGTGGCTGCGCCTCTGAGCACAGTTGCCCGCAGAAATTTGGCGGCCAGCAAGGCGACTGCCCAGGAGATCAGGGTGAAGAGAAACATGTATATGGCTTTGTGTTCACTGAAAAAGGCGCTGATCAGGAGGGCGATAATCGGTACCTTGGCGCCACAGTTCATGAAGGGGACGGTGAGCAGGGTGGCCATCCGTTCCTTGGGTGAACGCAGGGTCCGGGTGGCCAGTACCCCAGGCACAGCGCAGCCTCCGGCGATCCCGCCTGAGACGATAAAAGGCATGACCGAGGAGCCGTGCAGACCAAAAATATGGAAGATGCGATCCATCATGAAGGCGACCCTGGCCAGATAGCCGGAGTCTTCAAGGACGGCAATTCCCAGAAACATGAACATGATCAAGGGGACAAAACCCAGCACGCCGCCCATCCCGTTGATTACCCCGGAAATAATCATGGATTTGACCGGGCCGTCGGGCAGGATCAATTCGACCTGACCTCCCAGCCAGCCAAAGAGCATTCCCAGCCAGGATACCGGAAGTTCGCTCCAGACAAAGGTGAACTGGTAGAGGCCAAACAGGATCATGAGCATGATCACCGGGCCCAGGAGACGGTTGGTCAGGACCTTGTCGATCTTGTCGGAGGTGTAGAGCCGGTCGATGTCAAAGGTATGGGTCTGCACCCCTTGGCGGAGGATGGACTTGATGAAGCCATAGCGATGGTCAGCGATGATTGCCTCCGGGTAGGCGTCCATGGTCTTCAGGAGATGGTCGGAAACCTGGGTGACCTTTTCGTCAAGGCGGGCCGCAGTGGCGCTGTCGTCCTTCTGGCCTTTTTGCAGGATCTGATCATCGTGCTCAAGGTATTTAATGGCGGTGAAACGGGCCGGATAGGTAGGGGTCAGGAAATTGGTTTCGGTGATGATGGTGATCAGTTCCATGATGGCCTCGTCCAGATCTTCGCCATAGGAGATATCACGGGGTTGCCATTCCTGTGCGGCCTGTATGATGGCCTGGCTGATCAGCGTATCGGTTCCCTGTCCGGAACGGGCAATGATCGGCACCACCGGTACTCCCAGCAGTTCAGCCAATTTTTCGGCACTGATCTCAATGCCGCGATCCTTGGCCACGTCTATCATGTTGAGGGCAATGATCAGAGGGCAGCCAAGCTCGAGAAACTGGGTGGTCAGATAGAGATTGCGCTCCAGGTTTGAGGCGTCAACGATATTGATCACCACCTGCGGTTTCTCGTTGACCAGATAATCCCTGGTCACGACCTCTTCCACCGAATAGGCCGTCAGGGAGTAGGTTCCTGGCAGGTCGGTGAGGGTGATCTCCTGACGGTTTTCCTGCGTTTGGTGAGTGAAAGCCCCTTCCTTGTAGTCAACGGTGATGCCGGGATAGTTTCCCACGTGTTGTCTGGCTCCGGTCAGGGTGTTGAACAGGGTGGTTTTCCCGGCATTGGGATTTCCGACAAGGGCCATGCGTAGGTTCGGTTTCATTGGTAAAAAGTATAGTGCTGAGAAATTAGATAAGTGGGCGGAACGCAGGTTGCGCCGTGAACGATCAAGGCCTTGACTGGTCCTTCTTTTCCTGGGTGGCTGGCGTGCATGTTTGAGAAGAGCAGCCGGAGCAACCACAACCGCAGCTTATCTTTTCTTTGGGATCTGTCATGATCTTGAATTGTTGATAGAGCTTTCTGCCAATAAAAAAAAGACAGATCGCAAGAATAATGGCGACTACAAGGGATTGCCACATGATATTCCTCATGGTTAATAGTTAGGTTGTCCTAAGTATAAAATGCCAAAAAAAAGCCGTAGGTGGTGCGGGCTGTCTCTTATACTTTTGTCACCATAATATTTTTGGTGGTATTGCTGTCCAGGCTGAGGGTCGAGCCTTGCAGTTTTAACAGGCACTGCGAACCGTTTTCGGGGCAGAGCAGTTCAATCTCTTCTCCGGGATAAACTCCCAATGATGCCATTCTGGCGCAAAGTTTTCTGTCCCCCGTGATTTTGCAGATCTTTAGACGTCCAGATCGGCAGGATTCTGAAAGGGGGGCAACTTGCTTGGGACCAGAGGGTTGCTTCACGCAGTTTTTTATCTTGTCAGCCAGGCAGGAACATTTTCGATTGAGTATTTTAAAGGTCATAACTTTATTCCCTTATATTAATGAATAGCCATGTTTAGGTACACCAAACATTAAGCCCTGTCAATATTTTTTCAAGGGATAATAGTTATGTTGCTGGATATTTCAGGGGCAGGATTTGCAGAGGAAGTGTTGGTGGTGGGGTGACGGGTGTTTGTGCAGGGAATGGTTGGCTGATGTTATTCGTCTTGGTCATCGACGGTGACGGTGATATGGTCGGCCTCATTGTTGCGCAGGGTCAGGACTCCACCCATCACCCGCAGAGCTACTGGATCATTAAGCGGGGCTCGCCCCTGAATGGTGATTTTTGTGCCTGGAACCAGACCCATCTCGCGCATCCTGAGGCCAAGTTCGCCGCCAACTTTTATAGAAACGATAATCCCGGATTGATCTTTTTTCATCTGTCGCAAATTCAGTTCAGGCATATTTTTTCCAGATACTTTTTGAGGGGAAAGGTATGATGTTACGGAGAGCATCTTTTTATAGCCACCCCTGACAAAGATGTCAAGATGGTCAGGGGTGTGCCATTTTTTATCAGATAGAGGCTTTTGGAATAAAAAAGGTTCTTCCGGATTAAGCGTACTTGTACCGAAAAATGAGTGGTAAAAAGAATGGACATGTAGTCCTTATCAATGCGACCAAGCAAAAGATAAGGAGGGTTCTA